>SKJO01000225.1 GCA_007121975.1 Nitriliruptoraceae bacterium
GGGGCGTCCGCGGCAAGCGGCTGGGCCGGGGGTTGCTCGGCGGCCGGCGGCACCTCGCCACTGGGCGGCACCTCGACGTCGGGCACCGGCGGCAGGTCGGCGGGCGAGGCCTGCGGGTCGGGGGCCGCCTCGGTCGCGCCCTCCTGCTCGTCCTCGACGACCACGACGCGGTAGTAGGTCTGGACCTGGGTGCGTAGCTCGCGGAACAGGCGGATCTGCTCGACCCCCGCCTCGTTGCGCAACTGCTCCGCCCGTTCGATCGCCGCCTCGAGGGAGGCCACGTCCTCGAGCTGGGGCTTGCCCTCGGCATCGTGGTAGTGAACCGCGTGACCCATCTGCGTTCCGTTCGGTCAGGAGGTGGGATCGGTCCGTGGGATCCGCACCGGCGAGCGCGGCGTCGTCCGCCGAATCGGCCGCGATCCCTCACGGGTCACCACCCTAGACCCTCGCGGGCGGACATGCGCGCCCGATCCGTGCCTGCCATCCCGCCTCGACGCATCAGCCCTGATGGCGGGCCCGTCGGTTCCGCAGCAGCCGTCGACTGCCACTGACCGCGGCCAGACCGGCGAGCCCCGCCATGGCCGTGGCACCCAGCGCCACCGTGCCCTTGGTGGCCCGGACCCCGGCCAGGGCGAGGTAACGGCGGTGCTCCTCGGCGAAGGCGTCCAGCGTGTCGCGGTTGCTGTGTCGGGGTTGCCAGCCGGTCTCGATCAGCCGGCTCGGATCGACCACGAACGGGTACATGATGAGCCGGATCAGCCCCGGCGGCTGCTCACCGATCCCCAGCCGCCACAGCCGTTCGGCGCTGGAGAACGCGACCTCCTCGGGCACCTCGACGGTCCGGCGTCCGACGATCGCGGTGACCTCGTCCAGCGACAGCCAGCCCTCGGCGCTGACGTTGTAGGCGCCGGTCAGGCGCCGGTCGAGCACGTGCACGATGGCCGCGACCAGGTCGTCGAGGTGGACGAACTGCAGCGGTGGCTTGTGGCCCTTGACCAGCGTGATGCGGGGCGCCTCGAACAACCGGCTGATGACGTTCTGGACCCCGGGGCCGAGCACCGGCGCCGCGCGCAGGATGGTCAGGTCGGGGCCGGCGTCGGAGTCCCGGCTCGCGAGCCAGTGCTCGATCTGCGCCTTGTGCTCGGCGTAGTTGAAGCCCGGCGTCCCGCGGATCGGGCTCGCCTCGGTCAACGGCACCTCGTTGTCGGGGTGTGCGCCGTAGGCGGTCACCGAGGAGAGGTAGACGACGTGGCCGACCCCGGCGCTGCGCGCGGCTTCGATCACGTTGCGGGTGCCCTCGACGTTGACCGAGCGCATCTGGTCCTCGTCGTGCAGGGGGTCGACCTGGAAGGCGAGGTGGACCAGCGCATCGACGCCCTCGAGCCCGTCGGCGAGGTCGGGATCGCGCACGTCGGCGCACTGCACGACCAGTGCCGGCGCGGTGAGTCCGTCCGGGGCGAGCCGATCGATGCCGATCAGGCGCCCGATGTCCTCGCGTGCCGCGAGCACCGCGACGAGCCGGCGGCCGATCAACCCGCCGACCCCGGTGATGGCGATGGTGCGCACGATCTCCCTCCCTACCCGGCTGGGCTCCACGGTAGTACCACCTGCCGGCTGTCGGTCGACGCGCGGACCGCACGGACCGGATCCGCCGCCGCGCAGCCCTGCAGCGCCGTCGGTCGCGATGCGGCACGCTGGGACCCGACCACGGAGGCCAACCGCGTGACCGATCACCCACGCCCCCCCGGCGACGACGACCTGCCCGACCGCGATCCCGAACAGCCGGGACCACTCGATCCGTTCCTGGCGGGCATGCCGCCCGAGCTCCGCGGCATGTTCGAGCAGCTGGGCGCGGCCGCCGGCGGCGACCAGCCGCCGGACCTCGGCGCCGCTCTGTCGGGGCTGCAGGCCCAGCTCGGGGCACTGATGGGCGCGATGTCGGGACCCGCGCCCACCGGGCCGGTCGACTGGCGGCTCGCGGAGCAGGTCGCGGCACAGGTCGCCGCCGAGGGCGACCGGGTGCCCGACGAGCAGGAACGGGTCCGTGCCCGTGACGCCGCATCGCTCGCCGAGCACTGGCTGGACGCCTCGCCGCTGCCCGCCCCACCCGACGCGGGGCGGCTGGTCGTGGCCTCGCGGCGCCAGTGGGCCGAGGTGGCGCTGGTCGCGCTGCAGCCACTGGTGGAGCCGGTGGCCCGGGCCGCCACCGACGGGCTGATCGCGCTCGCCGACGAGCAGCTGGGCGAGCTGACCGACGGGGGAGCCGCCGACCTCGGCTCCGTACCCGGGCTGGAGGGGCTGCCTCCCGGCTTCGAGTCACTGCTGTCGATGCTGTCGGGCCAGGACCTCAGCGCGATGCTCCGGCCGGCCTCCGCGGCTCTGGCCGGGCTTCAGGCCGGCCAGGTGGTCGGCCAGCTGTCCCGCCAGCTGCTCGGCCAGTACGACCTGGGGATCCCGACCGCCCCGCGCAGCGACGCCTACTGCCTGGCCGTCAACGTGGCCGAGACCTTCGAGGGCTACGGCCTGGATCCGACCGAGGTCGCGATCGTGCTGGCGGTGTCGGAGGGCGCCTACCGCCGCCTGTACCACGCCGTTCCGTGGCTCGAAGCCCAGGTGCAGTCGCTGGTGGGGCGCTTCGCCGCCGGCACCGAGGTCGACGCGGACCGGCTGCGCGAGCTGTCCGAGGAGCTGCTGCTCGGCGTCGACCCGTCGGATCCTGAAGCCCTCGAGGAGGCGATGCGCCGGGCGGCGACCTTCCGGTTGGAGCCCACGCCCGATCAGCAGCGGGTGCTGCAGCGCCTGCAGGGCATCGTCAGCCTCGTCGGTGCGTGGGCCCGACACGAGGTCGCCCGCGCGGTTCGCGACCGACTGCCGTCGCTGGGTCGGATCGAGGAGGTGCTGCGCCGTCGGCGCGCGACCCGTGGGGACGGCGAGCAGTTGCTGGCCAACCTGCTCGGCCTCGACCTCAAGCCCGCCGACGAAACCGTCGCCGAGCGGTTCGTGGCCGTGGTCGAGGCGGCGCTGGGACCCGAGGGCCTGCACCGCGCCCTGGCCCACCCCGAGAACCTGCCCGACGCCGAGGAACTGGCCGACCCGACCCGGTGGCTGGCACGCACCGGCGAGGACCTCGACGTGCCCGACGACGCCTCGGCGCTGTTCGCCGAGCTCGGTGACGCACCGGTCGAGGCCTCGGCCGACGAACGGTCCCGCGGCAGCGACGACCCGGGCAGCAACGACCCGGGCAGCGACGACCCGGGCAGCGACGACCCGGGCAGCGACGACCCCGCAGCCGGCTGATCCCTCAGCCGCCGCCAGGGTCGGCAGCGGGCTCGGCCGCCCGACGGCTGGTGGCCTCGAGCTGCCCGGCGGCGAAGCCCTCGAGGTAGCCACGGGCCCGCTCGGCCGCCGGGAACCGCCCGACCAGCGCCCAGAACGCCTCGGAGTGGTCGGGGTGCTGCAGGTGCGCGAGCTCGTGGACCAGCACGTAGTCGACCACGTAGCCGGGTGCCGCCGCGAGCCGGGCGCTGACCCGCACCGTGCGGGTGGCCGGGGTGCATGAGCCGTGCCGTCGGCGCATCCGGGTCGACCAGGTGACCACCTCGGCCCGCACGCCGTCGAGGTAGCGGTCGGCGAGTTCGTGGGCGCGGACGGCCAGCGCCTCGTCGCCGCCCTGCGCGCGGGCCCGGTCGGCTCCGGTCACGCGGCGCACGAGCCGTCCGATCAGCGCCGCCTCCTGCTCGGCGCTGAGCCCGGCCGGCAGTCGCACCACGACCCGGCCGTCCTCGAGGTTGGCGTCGGCGGAGCGGCGCCGACGCGTCGAGCGGCGCAGCTCGACCGCCGGCAGATCACGGACGGCCGGACGGTGCTCGACCTGCGCACGTTGCATCCGGCCTGCCTCCCTGCCGCCGCGGGTCCGGCGTGCGATGTTCGCACGCAGCCCGCCGGCAGCCTCCACCTCCGTGCAATCCACACCTTGTGGACGTCGTGTGGATCGTAACCGGGGCGACCTTCGGGCGTTCGCGGGCGGTTGCTCGCCCCACCCCCTGGCCGTCGCGTGCCGCCCCACACCCTTTACACAAGGACTCCACAGGCAGGGGGCCCGTCGTCCCCAGCGTCTGTGGACAAGCTGCTCGACACCGGTCCGGCGAGCGGCCTACGTTCAGGGTGGCTCCCGGTCCGCACGCTCCGGGGTCCGGGCTCCACGGGGAAGGGAGCTCGGGTTCCGGCGTCGGGCCGGGAGCCGCCGCGTGAGGCGGGGGGTTAGGCTGCAGCACGCCTGCCCGCCGAGCTGAAGGGCCCCTGTCGTGGTCGACGCCAACGCCGCCGCCTTCTTCGACCTCGACCGCACCCTGATCAGTGGGTCGTCGGCCTTCTACTTCGGCGTCGCCGCCTGGCGCAACGAGTTGATCCCGATCGGTGACCTGCTCTCCGACGGCGTCAAGGCCGTGTCCTTCAAGCTGTTCGGGGCCACCGACGAGAGCTCCGAAGCGGTCCGCGACCGGATCCTGCACGCGGTCGAGGGCGCCGAGCAGGCGGAGCTGATCGCGCTGAACGAGGAGATCGTGCCCCGCATCCTCGAGCGGGTCCGCCCGGAGTCACGCGGGCTGATCGACATGCACCACGAGGCGGGGCGCGACACCTGGATCGTGTCCGCCTCCCCGATCGAGATGGTCGATCCGCTGGCCCGCGCGCTGGGGATGACCGGGGGGATCGGCACCGCCTCCGAGGTCGTCGACGGGCGCTACACCGGCCGGCTCGACGGCCCGTTCGTCTACGGCGAGGGCAAGGCCGAGGCGATCACGCTGCTGGCCGAGGAGCGCGGCTACGACCTCGACCGCTCGTTCTCCTACAGCGACTCGGCATCCGACCTGCCGATGATGGAGATGGTCGGGCATCCGGTCGCGGTCAACCCGGACAAGCCGCTCGAGGCGGTCGCGCAGCAGCGCGGCTGGCCGATGGTGGTGTTCTCGCGCCGGACCAAGCAGGTGGTCAAGACCACCACCGCCGTCGGCGGGTCGATCGCGCTGGCGACCACGACCTACCTGCTCGGACGTCGGCACGGCCGCATCGTCTCGCTCGCGGAGCGGGCCCGCTTCCTGCCGTGGCGCTGAGCACACCGACGCGAGGACCCGGTTCCCCGCGCAGCGTCCACCTCAGCGGGTTGCTCGCCGAGACCGACCGGCTCGCCGGGATGATCGCGCAGGTCTCGCCCGACGATCGCGCGCGGCTGCGTGTCCACCGCGACGAGGCGGCGGTCCTGGCCACCCTGGCGCTGGACGGCTCACCGATCACCGAGGCCCCGGAGGCAGGCGCGGGCTGGCTCGACACGCTCCACCTCGACGAGGCGACCCCGACCGCGGAGCTCGCCGCGCTCGAAGCCCGGGGCGTGCGGGCCGCGATGCACGCCGAGGATCTGCGGGATCAGGTGCTGCGCGCGCCCGTCGACACCCTGCGCGCACTGCACACGCGGGTGACCCAGGGCCTGGTCGCGCCCGAACGCGCCGGAGCACTGCGCACCCTTCAGCAGGCGGTGCACGACGGGAGCACCGGGCGCATCGTGTTCCTGGCCGCGCACCCGCGGGTGCTGGCCGACGGACTCGCCGACCTCGATGCCTTCGTGCGGGACGCCGCCGGCCGCGAGCACGCCGCGCTCGTTGCGGGACTGGCCCACCTCGAGGTGCTGCGCCTGCATCCGTTCGACGCCGCCAACGGTCGTACCGCCCGGGCCTTCGCGCGACTGCTGCTGGGGGCGGGCGGGAGCGATCCCGACGGCTTGGCCGGTGCCGAGATCGCGCTGGCCGGCGACGCGATGGGCTACCACGAGGAGGTGGCGCGCACCCTGCGCCGCCGGGATGCCACCATCTGGCTCGAACGCTGGACCGAGGCGGTCACCGAGGGGCTGCGCGCGACCGCCCGCCAGCTTGGGCTCCTGCCCCCCCCTGCACCGTCCGACGCCAGCCAGCGGTTCCTTCAGCAGCACCAGGATCCGACCTTCACCGTGGTCGAGCATCGTGAGGCCACCGGGCTCGACGCCGGACAGGCGAAGGCCGAGCTCGGGGACCTGCTCGACGCCGGGCAGATCACGCCGGTACCCGCGAGCCGCGGGCTGCGCTACCGCATCGTGTCCGCCGAACCCACCGCGCGCTGATCGCACGGCACGTCGACCGTGCATCCGTGGGTCCCAAGGCCCTAGTCTTTCGGCCGGCAGAGGAGAGGCCGATGGCAACGACCCCCACGCTCGCTGGCCAGTCCAGACCTCGTGCCGCGCCCGCGGCGCCGGAGGAGGAGGACGGGACACCGCCGAACCCGGCCACGGACGCCGCCGTGCTCGACGAGGTCCGGGCCTCGCTGCTCCGACTCGCCGAGCGCTTCCGCGTCCGGGAGGCCGGGGCACTCGACGCCCGCTTCGTGATCGACATCGAGGGGCGTGGGCCGACCACGGTGCACGTGCACGGTGGACGCTGCCTGGTCACCCCGGGCGACGACCCCCGCGCGGCGGCCCGGCTGGTCACCGACCCACGGACCTGGCTGCAGCTGGTGGACGGACGCGTGGACGGGATCGCCGCGTTCATCGCCGGGCGGCTGAGCATCTCGGGCGACCTCAACCTCGCCGCCCGCTTCGAGACCTTGTTCGACCCGGCTCCCGGCGTGCTGCGCCAGCTGAGCACCCGCTCCACGGCGGTGCGCGGGGCGTCGATCGAGTCGCTGGTGGCCGGCAGCGGCACGCCGGTGGTACTGATCCACGGCCTCGGAGCCAACAAGGTCTCCTTCCTGCCGACCTTCGACGGTCTGGCCGACCGCTACGAGGTCCACGCCATCGACCTGCCCGGCTTCGGCAAGTCCTCCAAGCCGCTGCCCACCGGCCGGCGCTACACGATGGCCTGGATGGCCGACGTGGTGCACGGCTACCTGGTGCGCAACGACCTCACCGACGCCTATCTGGTCGGCAACTCCATGGGGGGCCGCATCGCCGTCGAGGTCGGACTGCGCCACCCCCGGGCGGTGCGCGGCATGGTCGGGCTCGGGGCCGCCGTCGCCTTCGACGAGTACCAGCGCTTCGCTCCGCTCATCCGCCTGTCACGCACGCACTGGGTGGGCCTGTCCCCCGCCCGGCTGCGCACCAGCTGGGTGGAGACCGGGCTGCGCGAGCTGTTCCACGATCCCACCCGGATCCCCGCCGACAACTTCCGGGCCGCGGCCGGCGACGTCGCGATCAACTTCCGCGATCCGGGCTACCGCATGGCGCTGCTGGCCTGTGCCCGCCAGCTCGGCGCCGAGCCGGTCGATGGGCGGCGCAGCTACTGGCGGCGGCTGGCCGGCCTCGAGGTGCCGAACTTCTGGATCTTCGGTCGGCACGACCGGCTCGTGCACCACCGCTACGCGCAGCGGGTGGCCGACACGCTGCCCTCGGCGCAGGTACAGCTGTGGCAGGACTGCGGCCACGTCCCGCAGTTCGAGCTCCCCGAACGCACCAACCAGGCGATCCACGGCTGGCTCGCGAAGCAGGAGGCCGCGCGCTGAAGCGCCCGCAGGTCAGCTGACGAGCACGCGCCCGGCGGCGGTGACCTCGGTCGAGTCGACGAGCAGTCGACAGACCTGCTCGAGCTCGTCGATCAGGCGCTCATAGGCCGCCTGATCCCCGCACTGCTCCGGATCGGCCATGGCTTCGGCGACGCCGGCCAACTCGTCGAGAATCGCATCGCGCCGCCGCTGCAGTCCGCTCCGGGAGCCATCACTGACCATCACGCCCGCCCTCCTGCGCTGCACCAATCCCCACCGACCGCTCATTGTAGCTTCATGGAATACGGTTTGCATGAAGCATTTCCGCGGTCGTCGAGGTGCAGCGGTCAGGCGACCATGGCTCCTCGCCAGCTGCCAACCAGTTCGAGGTAGTGGTCGGGGACCTCGATCTGCGCGACGTGCCCCACCCCGGGCAGGATCTCGACGCGCCAGTCGGGCCGCCGCTGGCGCAGATGGTCGATCACCGGCCGCCCCACCAGCTGGTCCTGATCGCCCCAGATCACCAGCGCGGGGGCCAGGATGACGTCGATCGCATCGCGCAGCGCCCGGCCCGACATGAGGGCGGCGACCAAGGACTCGGCGGCAGCGACGAACCCGGGCAGCCGCCAGTCCACCTCCCGGCCGTAGGCGAGGTTCTCGATCCCGACCTCCGCGATCTCCGGCGAGATGCGCGTGGGATCGCCATGCACGAAGTCCACGGTGTCCTTCCACAGCTGCTCAGGGGTCAGCGTCGCCCACGCACGGCGCATCACGGCCGTGCCGATGCCCGGCACGAAGAACGGCGCGAAACGGCCCATGGTCTTGCGCGAGAGCTTGGGCAGCTCCTTGCGGGGGGCGGGCAACGCCGGGGAGACGAGCACGATGCCCGCGACGCGCTCGGTCTCCCGGGCGGCGATCAGGGTCGTGAGCATCCCGCCCATCGAGTTGCCGTGGACCACCGCCCGGGTCCAGCGCAGCTCGTCGAGCAGGGCGTGCAGGAACCGGGCGTTGGCACTGACCCGGCTGGCCCCGGGGCGGGGCGGTCGGGTTCGGCCGAAGCCGGGCAGGTCGACGGCCACGACCGGCCCCGAGGTCGCGAGCCCGGCCATCACCTCCAGCCAGTTGGTCGCGGCGCCACCGAGCCCGTGCACCAGCAGTTGGGGGACCCCGGCCGCCTCGTCGCCGGCCCGCAACACATGCACCCGGGTCCCCCGCACGTCCAGGATCTCGCTGCGGATCCCCGACCACCGCGCGGAACGCACCCCCCAGTCGTCGTGCACGCCACCCTCCTCGATCGGTCGTGTCCTCAGCGAGGGCAGCCTAGGCGTCGTCGGACGCGGAGCGCGCACCCAGCGCGGCGCGCAGGTCGGCCGGCGAGGTGACCGGACGCTCGCAGACCAGCTGCCGGCACACGTACGCGGCTGGCGCCCCGTCGACCGGCCCGCGGTGGGCGAGCAGCGGCATCCGGTCGCCGTGGTCGGCGTCGCTGACCACCGTCACCACCCCGGGAGCGACGTCGGTGGCGACCACCGCCTCCAGGGCATCACGGGCCGGCCCGGACGGACCGACGATCGCGACCTCGCGCGGCCCGGCGGCCAGCGCCTCGACCTGACGCAGCAACCAGCCGTAGCCGGTGGGCATCGTGGCCGCCGAACCCTGCAGCAGCCGGATGCCCTCCTCGGCCCGGGCGGCCCAGTGAGCCTCGCCGGACAGCGCAGCGAGCACCCGGCAGACCTCGATCATCACGCTGGTGCCCGACGGGGTGGCGTTGTCCCAGGTCTCCTTGGGCCGGGTGAACAGCACCTCGGCGTCCTCGGCCGTGGTGAACCAGCCGCCATCGATGTCGTCGTGGAACCGCGCGTCGGCGTCCCGGGCCAGCGCCACGGCCCGGTCGTACCACACCGGCTCACCGGTCACCGCAAGCAGCTCGAGGTCGGCCAGCGCCAGCAGGGCATGGTCCTCCAGGAAGGCCGGCACCGCGACCCGGCCGGCGCGCGAGGTGTGCATCAGCCGGCCGTCGACGACGTGCCGCTCGTGCAGCACCTCGGCGGCCTGCGCGGCCGCCGCGATCCAGCCCGGCTCGGCGAGCAGGCGCCCGGCAACCACCAGCCCGCGTACCGCCAGCGCGTTCCAGTCGGTCAGGACCTTGTCGTCGAGGCCGGGATGCACCCGCTGGCGACGCCGCTCGAGCAGGGCTCGGCGCACGCGGTCCCACTCGACCGCGAACGACGCCGGATCGCGTCCGTGGTCGCGGGCGACGACCTCGCGCGCGACCGGCTCGTGCAGGACGTTGGTGCCCTCCCAGTTGCCCTCGGAGCTGACGCCGAGGTAGCGGGTCCACAGCGCCTGATCGACCTCGAGGCCCGCCAGCACGTCGAGCACCTCATCCAGCGACCAGACGTAGTACCGGCCCTCCTCGCCCTCCGAGTCGGCGTCCAGCGCGGCGTGGAAGGTGCCGTCGGGTCCCCGCAGGTCGTCGAGGAGGAACGCGGCCGTGGTCCGGGCGGTGCGCGCCATCGCCTCGCGCTGCTCGACGTCGGCAGCCAACCGCGCCGCGGTGGCGTAGGCCGGCAGCAGCAAGGCGTTGTCGTAGAGCATCTTCTCGAAGTGGGGCACCAGCCAGCGGGCATCGGTGGAGTAGCGCGCGAACCCGCCGGCGAGGTGGTCGTGGATCCCGCCGCGGGCCATCGCGTCCAGCGCGTGCACGGCCGCCGCGAGCGGCTCCGCCTCACCCGTCCGTGCGTGCCGGTGCAGCAGCCACTCGATGGTCATGGCCTGGGGGAACTTCGGGGCGCGACCGAACCCGCCCAGCGTGCGGTCCCAGGCCTGCTCGACGACCAGCCGGGCGGCGAGGCCCGCCACCTCGAGGTCGAGGTCCTCGCCGGGCTCGAGGTCGCGGTGGCGGTCGATGGCGTCCGCGATCGACGCGGCCGAGCCCAGGACCTCGTCGCGGCGCTGCGCCCACGCCTCGGATACCGCGGTGATGACCCGCGGGAAGTCGGGCATCCCGTGGCGAGGCTCACGCGGCCAGTAGGTGCCGGCGTAGAACGGGGCGCCGCCGGGGGTGAGGAACACGCTCATCGGCCAGCCGCCACGGCCGGTCATCGACTGCACGGCGCGCATGTACACCGCGTCGACGTCGGGACGCTCCTCGCGGTCGACCTTGACGTTGACGAAGGCCGCGTTGAGCATCGAGGCCACCTCGTCGTCCTCGAAGGACTCGTGGGCCATCACGTGGCACCAGTGGCAGGCCGAGTACCCCACCGAGAGGAAGATCGGCACCCCGCGCTCACGGGCGGCGGCGAAGGCGTCGTCGCCCCACTCGTACCAGTCGACCGGGTTGTCGACGTGCTGCAGCAGGTAGGGCGAGGTCGAGCTTGCGAGCCGGTTCATGTCGTCCCCGTGTCGCGGTGGCCTGGCGGCCGGCTGCCGGCCGGCGCTCCCCCGTCGTTCGGTGCCGCGGGACCGAGGGTATGCGGACCGCTCCCCCCGCGGTCGGAGTTGCACGCCCGGTCGGCCGGCGACCACCCGGCGACCCGACGCCGGTCAGAGACCCGCGTCAGCCGGGCTGAGCGCCGCGCCAGAAGCTGGCGGCCACCAGCTCGGGCACCAGCACCTCGATCAGCAGCGCGACCAGCGGGTCGTCGTCGTGGCGGTAGCGCACCGCGTGCGCCACCGCCGGCGAGGCGTGCAGCTCCGCGCGGCGCCCGCCGACCGCGACCATCCGGCTGCCGCGTTGCTCGAGCCAGTCGAGCGCGTCCCGATCGAAGCGCGAGCCGGTGAACAGCAACCCGCGGTAGGCCAGCGGCAACGTCAGGTAGACGTCCACGTGGCACCAGTCGCCGGTCTCGGCCGCGTCCGCCTGCCGGCGCGGCCCCTCACGCAGCATCAGCGCTCCCTGCTCGGCCGACGAGCGGCGCTCGGCGGGGGCGATCAGGTAGCTGGCCGGATGCTCGCCGAGCACCTCCACGGTCGGCACCAGCCACCGGGCGCGGTGCTCGAGCAGGTCCTCGGCGGCCTCAGCGGCCCGCTCGCAGCCCGCGGCGACATCGAGGTGGTCGCCGGCCGGTCGCCCCGAGGGCACCGCAGCGACGCGCGCGGCGATTGCGAGCAGCACCGCCAGGCTCGCCCGGAAGCTGCGGCAGGCCA
>SKJO01000360.1 GCA_007121975.1 Nitriliruptoraceae bacterium
CCACGAACCCCGGCGGACGCCCAAAACACTCGCCCACGCGAGTTCCGGCGTCGACGGGCCCCGGCAGACGCCCAAAACACTCGCCCACGCGAGTTCCCGCCCCCACGAACCCCGGCAGGCGCCCAAGCCGCCCGACGGACGCCCAGAACACTCGCCCACGCGAGTTCCCGCCCCCACGAACCCCAGCGGACGCCCAAAACACTCGCCCACGCGAGTTCCGGCGTCGACGGGCCCCGGCAGACGCCCAAAACCCTCGCCCACGCGAGTTCCCGCCCCCACGAGCCCCGCCGGGCGCCCAAGCCGCCCGACGCTGGACGTGATTCCCCGGCGCGATCCTCGTAGGACGGCGCCCCGCAGCAGCACGAACCGCGCACCAAAAATATTCGACCAAACCTCGACAACAACCTGCGCGAACCCTCCTCGATCCCCTCACCAACCGGGAGACGAGGAACATGAAGCGCACGCTCACCGTAGGTCTCGCTGCGGCCGCCCTGGCGGTCGTCCCACTCACCGGCGCCGTCGCCGACGGCCACGGCCTGCCCGACATCGAGGTCCAGCCGGTCTCCGTCCCGACGGCCGATGACACCGCCCAGGTCGTCGTCGTGCACGGCGTTCCCGGCCTCGAGGTCGACGTCCTCGCCGGCGGCGAGCCCGTCCTCGAGTCCTTCTCCTACCGGGACATCGAGGTGCTCGACCTGCCGGCCGGCTCCTACGACCTCGGCGTCGCCGCCGCCGGATCCACCGACGCGATCCTGTCGCTGAGCGCCGACGTCGACGCCGGAACGAGCTACACCGTGGCGGCGTTCCTCGACGCCGACGGGAACCCCACCATCGATGCCTTCGTCAACGAGACCGACGCCACCGGCGTGCAGCCCTTCCACCTCGCCGCCTTCCCCGAGGTGGCCGTGATCGCCGGCGGTGCAGCCGCACTCGACGACGTGCCCAACGGTGTCACCGCCCGTATCGACGTCCCCGGGGGCACGACCCTCGAAGGGGTCGGCGTCGGCCTGGCCGGCACCACCGACCTGGCGATCGACCTCGGTGAGGTCACCGTCCCCGAGGACACCCTGCTGCTGGTCTACGCACTCGGCCCGGTACCTGCCGACGACGCGGCTGACGACAGCGCCGACGAGAGCACCATGACCGACGACGCCGACGAGGAGATGGTCGCCCCGTCCGCCGAGCACTCGCCCGGCAACGCCGGTCTGGCCGCCACCTCGCTGCCGGTCTGGACGCTGATGCTGATGGCGCTCGGCGCCCTGGCACTGGCCGTCCCGGCAGCCGCCGCCGTGCGCTCCCGCCGCTGACCGACGTCAACGGTCGCTCGGGGGGAGGCTTCGCGCCTCCCCCCGAGCCCGTCCCCGACCAAGGAGCTCACCATGACCCGGACCAGGCAGCGGCTCCTGATCGTCGTCGGTGCGCTTCTGCTCGTGGTCCCACCATCGCTGTGGTACCTGACCCAGCCTCCGACCGACGTCGGGACGCCACCAGGAAGCGTGCTGAGCCAGGCCCAGCACGCCGCCGGCCTGCGCGCGACCTCCAAGCCGACCGCCGGCGACGCTTCCGGCACACCGCTCGCCGACGACCCCGCTCCGGCGATCGACGACCCGACCGCCAACGACCCGACGGCCACCGACCCGACCGCCACCGACCCGACCGCCACCGACCCGACGCCGGATCCGGGAGCGACCGCCGACCCGGCATCCCAGGACCCTGCGTCATCCACCGACGTCCGGCCGGCGCCACCGGTGTCGATCTCGCTCCCCGCTCTCGGAGTCCGGGACGCACCGGTCGATCAGGTCGCCCTCGACGACAACGGCGCGGTCGACCTGCCCGACGACGTGCGTCGCGTCGGCTGGTACCGGCAGGGGCCACGACCCGGCGAGCACGGCAACGCCTTCTTCACCAGCCACGTCGACTCCCGCACCCAGGGGCCGGGGGTGCTGTTCGACCTGCGCCGCAGCGAGCCCGGGGACCCGATCGAGGTCACCCACGCCGACGGCACCACCTCGACCTGGCAGGTCGTCGCCCGTGAGCGCATCGTCAAGGGCTCCTACCCGATGGACCGCGTGTTCCGCTTCGACGGGGAGCCCGGCCTGGTGATCGACACCTGCGGCGGGACCTTCAACGCGGCCACCGGCAGCTACGAGAACATCGACATCGTCTACGCCGTCCCCGCCGCCTGAGCGCCACCCGAGCTCAGGCGGCGCGGCGTTGCCGGCGACGTCCGCTGACGAGTAGGGTCCGCTCGTCAAAGCCCGCTCCCGGCCCGGCAGGCACCCTGATGCGCTCGGTGCGCTCGCGATCGCCGCGGTCCGGTCGACGCGGGATCATGGCGGCTGGGGCCATGCTGCTGCTCGTCGCCGTGAGCGCCGGCTGTGATCCGGCCCCCGACGCGTCGGATCCCGCGCCGGTCACTCCCCCGTCGGAGACCGATCGGGATCCCGGTGAGCCCGAGCCCGACACCGACCCACCACCCGACGACGAGCTCCCGCCCGAGGTGGCCGAGCCAGACGATCCCGAGCCCGCCCCCGCCGGACTGCTGCTGGGCTACGTGCTTCCCGAGACCGGCCCACTCGCCTTCCTCGGCGCCCCGCAGATCGAGGCCGTGCGTTTCGCGGTCGAGGAGCTCGACGCCGCCGGCGGCGTGCTGGGTCACCCGGTGACGCTGCTCACCGGCGACGAGGCCGGTGACCCCGGAATCGCGCTGGAGACCGCCGAGCGCCTGCTCGACGAGGGCGTGCACGCGATCATCGGTGCGGCCTCGTCACGGATGTCGCTGGCCGTGGCCGACACCGTGACCTCGGCCGGCGCGCTGCAGTGCTCGCCGGCCAACACCGCGGTCGCGTTCAGCACGATGGACCTCGGCGGCCGGTACGCCCGCACCGCCCCGTCCGACCGGCTCCAAGGTCCGGTGCTCGCGGCCACCATCCTCGCCGACGGCAACCGCAACCCTGCCCTGCTCGCCCGCAACGACGACTACGGCCAGGATCTGCTCGACGCCACCGTGCGGGCGCTGGAGGCCGAAGGGGCGGGCGTCGCCCTCGAACTCGTCTATGACGGCGACGCGGTCGCCTTCGACGTCGAGGTGGCCCAGGTCATGACCTCGGATGCGGACTCGGTCGCCATCCTGGGCTTCGAGGAGGGGGCCCTGATCCTGCGCGAGCTCATCGACCAGGGGCTCGGCCCGCGCAACTTCCCGGTCTACGGCGCCGACGGGCTGCGATCCAACGACCTCGCCGGTCTGGTCGACCCCGGCGATCCCTCGGTGCTCACCGGCATGCGCGGCACCGCACCCGGGCTCGGCGAGGACCCGACCGGGTTCCGGGAGCGATTCCACGCCGCGACCGACCTCGAGGACACCCAGTTCGCCGCCGAGGCCTACGACTGCACGGTGCTCATCGCCCTGGCCGCGACCGCTGCGGGCACCACCGATGGCGGCGCCATGGCCGCGCAGTTGGTGGACCTGACCACCGGGGACACCCCGTGCACCGGATACGCCGCCTGCCGTGACGCGCTCGAAGCCGGAGACACCATCGCCTACCAGAGCGCCTCGGGCGTGGTCCTGACCCGCACCGAGTCCGGCAACGCCGAGCCGGCCACCGGCCGCTACGAGGTGTGGACGATCGACGACACCGGCCGCGTCATCGTCGACCAGGTCGTCGAACAGGCCGTCGAGTCCGCGCCCTGAGGCGCCGGGTCAGGGTCGGGCCAGCCAGGCGTCGAAGGACTCGCCGGTGAGTCGTTCGTAGACGTCGAGGTAGCGCGCCCGGGTGGCCGCGACCACCTCGTCGGGCAGTGACGGAGCCGGCGGCGTGCGGTCCCATCCGGCCGCCAGCACGTGGTCGCGCACGAACTGCTTGTCCAGGCTCGGAGGGGAGCTGCCCGGCTGCCAGTCGTGGGCCGGCCAGTAGCGCGAGGAGTCCGGGGTCAGCAGTTCGTCGGCGAGCACCGGCCGGCCGTCATGCAGCCCGAACTCGAACTTGGTGTCGGCGAGCAGCACCCCGCGTTCGGCCGCGTAGCTGGCCGCGTCCGCGTACAGCAACAGCGAGGTGGCACGCAGGGACTCTGCGAGGTCGCGTCCGACCGTGTCCACCATCACGGCGAACGGCACGTTCACGTCGTGCTCGCCATCAGGCGCCTTGGTCGCCGGGGTGAAGATCGGCTCCGGCAGCCGGTCGGCCTCGCGCAGTCCGGCGGGGAGCCGGACCCCGCACACGGTGCCGGTGCGCTGGTACTCGCGCCACCCGGATCCGGCGAGATACCCGCGCACGACGCACTCGAAGGGCACCATGTCGAGCCGCCGGCACAGCATCATCCGGCCCTGGAGCTGCGGCGCGCGGTCACGCCATGCACCGGGCAGGTCGCTGGTCGAGGTCGACAGCAGATGGTTGGGCGTGATCCCGGCCAGCCGCGCGAACCAGAACGCCGACAGCCCGGTGAGCACCCGGCCCTTGTCGGGGACCAGCGTGGGATGCACCACGTCGAAGGTCGAGACCCGGTCGGAGGCCACCAGCAGCAGGCGGTCCTCTCCGATCGCGTACAGCTCACGCACCTTGCCCGAGTACACCGGGGTGACACCGGGGATGGCCATGAGATCCTCCGGTCCGACGGCGGTGACCTTGAGCCTAGGCTGCGGATCCGATCACGGGTCGTGATCTTGGGTCGCAGTGCCCGCGCGCCACCCCACCCGCGGCCCATCCGTGACCCATCCGTGACCCATCCGTGCCCCAGGAGCAGGAGCCCGACATGCCCAGCACCGCTCGCGATGGCAGCGACCCCCGGGACGCCCGGGACGATCCCCGGTGGCGAGCGGCCGTGGTCACCTCCAGCGACGGCGTGGCCTACGGGCACCGTGAGGACGGCTCGGGGGCGGCCGTCCAGGCAGCGCTCACCGCGGCGGGCTTCGCGGTCGTTCGGCGCGAGGTGGTGCCCGACGATCGCGACCGGATCGCCGCCTGCCTGTCCGAGCTCGCCGACAGCAGCGAGGTCGCGCTGGTCGCAGTGACCGGCGGGACGGGCTTCGGGCCCCGGGATGTGACCCCGGAGGCGACCACGGACGTGATCGACCGTCACGCCCCCGGGCTGTCCGAAGCGATGCGCGCGACCGGCCGTGCGGCCACGCCGATGGCCGACCTGTCCCGCGGGGTGTGCGGGATCCGCGGTTCGGTGCTGATCCTCAACCTGCCCGGCAGCCCCCGGGGCGCGACCGAGAGCCTCGCGGCAGTGCTCGCGCTGCTGCCGCATGCGCTCGATCTGCTCGCCGGCGACACCCGGCGCCATCCCGCCGGGCACGGTGAGCACGGTGAGCCCGGCACCGTGCCCGGCGGATGAGTCGATGACGTTCAGGCGATCGTCACCTCGTCGTCGAGGTAGACGTCCTGGATCGCGCGCAGCAGCTCGGCGCCTTCCTCGCGGGGGCGCTGGAAGGCCTTGCGGCCCGAGATCAGTCCCATCCCCCCGGCCCGCTTGTTGACCACGGCGGTGCGCACCGCCTCGGCGAGATCAGAGGCGCCCGACGACGCGCCGCCGCTGTTGATCAGCCCCGCCCGACCGAGGTAGCAGTTGGCCACCTGCCAGCGGGTCAGATCGATCGGGTGGGGGGTGGTCAGCGCATCCTCGACCAGTGGTGAGGTCTTGCCGAAGCCGATGGCGCTGAAACCCCCGTTGTTCTCCGGGGCCTTCTGCTTGATGATGTCGGCCTCGATGGTGACGCCGAGGTGGTTGGCCTGCCCGGTGAGATCGGCGGCGGTGTGGTAGTCGACGCCGTCGTGCTTGAACGCGTCGTTGCGCAGGTAGCACCACAGCACGGTGAACATGCCGAGCTCGTGGGCACGCTGGAAGGCCTCACGGGTCTCCTCGAGCTGGCGCATCGAGCCCTCGGAGCCGAAGTAGATCGTGGTCCCGACCCCCGCGGCCCCCAGGTCGAAGGCCTGCTCGACGGAGGCGAACATGACCTGGTCGTAGCGGTTGGGGTAGGTCAGCAGCTCGTTGTGGTTGAGCTTGACGATGAAGGGGATGCGGTGGGCGTAGCGACGGGCCACCGAGCCGAGTACCCCGAGCGTCGAGGCGACCGCGTTGCAGCCACCCTCGATCGCGAGCTCGACGATGTTGGCCGGATCGAAGTAGTCGGGGTTGGGAGCGAAGGATGCCGCGGCCGTGTGCTCGATCCCCTGGTCCACCGGCAGGATCGACAGGTAGCCGGTGCCGGCGAGCCGGCCGTGGTCGAACAGTTGCTGCAGCGCGCGCAGCACGTTGATGGGTCGGTCGCTGGCCGCCACGACCCGGTCCACGAAGTCGGGGCCGGGCAGGTGCAGCCGGTCACGGGAGATGCCGGTGCAGGTGTGACCGAGCAGGTCGTCGGCGTCGTCGCCGAGGAGGTGGGTGAGGTCCATGCGGGTTCCTCCGACAGGCAGCGGATGAGCGGGAACCCGTGCGCGGGACACGCACCAACCGGGTCCCGCTCCCACCGTAGGTCGGGCCACGAAGCCCCGACACCGCACGGTCGGACGAGGCGCAGGGCCACGCGCACCGAACGTCCAGCACCCACCACCGAGCTGCAGGCAGCCGGGCCAGCGCGCCCCCGCCACGCATGACCTGCGGACCGCAGAGCGGAGCACGACGGGGCCAGAGAGCCCGGCCCAAGGGCGACGACGGACCCGACGCGGCGCCCCCGCCGGGCGTGAACGCGGACAGCTTGGCAATCAGCCGGACACCGGCCTGCCGACGCCTGCCAAACTGGTCGGACGTGCACCTGCGAAGGGTAGCCGTCCTCATGGTGAGGAAGCGATCCCCTATCTCACCGCGCCGCGGCCAACGATGATCACGTGACATCGTCCGGCGACCACCGCGGAGACCCCCGCAGAGCCGACCTTCGCACCGGAGGGCTACGAGCTCGCGCACCGCGGGGATGGGGTCGCGCCGATCGCGGCGGACGGTGTGCTCATGATGTTCGCGCGCAACGTGGCGGAAGGGCGCGGTGGTGTCGACCTGATCGGCGTCGACGCTGCTACGGGTGAGGTGCGTTGGGAGATCGAGTACGCCGGCATCGACGCCACGAGCCACATCATCGGCGCTCCCGTCGGCGCCACCACCTCGGCGTCCAACTGCATTCCCGCGGTGGACTCGCAGGGTCGTGTCTGGGTGCACCACTCCCGCCCGGGGAGCGAGTCGCCCTACGTCATGGCCTACGACGTCCAGACGGGTGAGCCCCGGTCAGGCACGCGTGTCGACCTTCCCCGCCCCGCCTGCCTCTCCGCCGGCGCGTTGCAGATCGGCGGAGCTGGCGAGGCCGAGCGGCTCCTCATCACCGCGTACCCGACGGATGATTTCGAGCACCACGGCTACCTGGCCGCTGAGGCTGACGGATCGCTGCTCGCGATCGACGTCAGCGGTGGGACACCGAGCGTGGCGTGGCAGCTCGATGTGGACGGCGTGGCGGGCCCCGAACCGACCTTCGATGTGCTGCTCGGCTCCGGTCCCATCCCCTGGAGCCTCTGGCAGGGGTCGCGAGGCTTCTCACGGCCGGTGGTGGCGGTGGATGACACCGCGGTGTACCTGCCCGTGGGTGTCGAAGCAGGTGACGGGTTCGACGTCGAGCTGCGCCAGCTCGCCCTGGCCGACGGTGAGGAGCTCGGACGTGCGGCCATGCCCCACCCGGCGATGTCGCCGGACCGCAGCGGGGAGCTCCTGCCGACCCAGACCAACACCTACTTCGCCTACCAGTTGCTCACCGACGGCTCCAGCCTGGTGGTCAGCGCCCGGGACCACGAGTTCCACGGACGTCTGCGGACCAGCTCCGACGATGTGATGGCACTCGGCTTCCTGGCGGCCTTTGACGTCGCCGGTGGCCTCTCGGACCCGCCACGGTGGCGTCACGACGGGGATGTCGCTGACGACGGCCCGCTCGAGGGTGACTCGGCCGGCAACTTCGGCACGATCGGCCTCGGCAACGGGGTGGTGGTCACCCAGCCGCGTGAGCGTCGTGGGGGCTACATCGCCCGAGATCTTGCCACGGGGCAGATCGCGTGGGAGACCCCCAACGAGGACTACCGCAACCGCCATGGGCGCACGCCGATGGATGCCGACGGAGCGCTGTACACCGTGGTATCGGACGCGTGGAACAGCCATGCGGTCAAGATCGACGCGACCGGTGCGCACGAGTGGGCCGTGACCGACTGGGGCCTGGTTGCTGCCGACGCCCAACCGATCGTGCCCGCCCAGGGCAACGAGTCCTACCTGCGCAACGCCGCGGTCAGCATCGTCGATGACGAAGGCACCGTCTACTTCGAGACCCACCGGGGACCGCGCTCCACCATGCTCGCACTGGACAACTCGGCCGACGTCGGGGTGTTCGCGCCTGAGGCGCCGACCGGTGTCACCGCCGAGCACGCTCCGGGTGAGCTCGTCCGCGATCGCTACCGCGTCGAGGTGTCGTGGGAGGCACCCAGCGACCCGCGCTTCGAGGTGGAACGCTACGAGGTGACCGCCGAGCCCAGCGGACGGACCTGCACGAACAGCCGTGGCAGGGTGGGTGACGACCCCCCGGGCCAGCCGCCCGAGACCACGTGCGCCATCCTCGCCGACAACAACGCCCGCAACACCTTCACCGTGGTGGCGTTCAACCCGGTCGGCGAGAGCCCAGCGTCCGACCCCTCCGATCCGGTCGTGCTCGGCGATCCACCCGACGAGCCCGACCCGGAACCCACGGAGCCGACCGACCCCACCGACCCGGTGGATCCGGTGGTTCCCGAGGGTGACCGGTGTGTGAGGTCCCCACAGCGGGTCAACCAGTTCGACGATGTCCCCGACGACAGCGTGTTCTGCAACGACATCGCCTGGATGGCCGAGCAGGACATCACCACCGGCCGGGACGACGGCACCTACGGTCCGGGCGACAGCGTGCGGCGCGGACACATGGCCGCGTTCCTGCACCGGTACGCGGGCGAGCCCGACCCGGCGCCCGGCGCGCCGAGCTTCCCGGACGTGCCGACAGGCTTCGTGTTCGAGACCGCGATCTCCTGGCTGGCAGCCCAGGGCATCACCACCGGCATGGACGACGGGACGTTCGACCCGGGTGGAGAGATCACCCGGGGGCAGATGGCCGCGTTCCTCTACCGCTTCGCCGGCGAGCCGCCGCTCCCACCGGGTGCGCCGAGCTTCCCGGACGTGCCGGAAGGCAACGTGTTCGAGGACGCGATCTCGTGGATGGCGGTGACCGAGATGACCACCGGCAGGGACGACGGGACCTTCAACCCCGCAGGCACCCTCAACCGCGGGCAGATGTCGGCGTTCCTGTCCCGCTACGACGCCCTCGACGACGTCGGCTAGCCGCGTGTGTCGGCACGGGCCGGGACGCAGTGACGACGACGTTGCTTCGCCCCGGCCCGTGGGCTACCCGCCGTTGGAGGACATCTCCCAGGCTCCCCACCCGTCGTTCCGCATCACTACGTTTCTGGGGTATGGGCCGGTTAAGGGTGGAGCGTCGGCTGGTGAGCAGTTCGGCGACGGTGACGTCGCCGCCGTGGGGAGGGCTGGCGAGGTAGGTCTCGGTGGTGGCGATGGAGGCATGTCCAACGACCTGCTGGACCCGCCGGGCGGAGGCATGCCCGTACCTACCTGGCGTCGTGGTGGCGCAGCGCGTGAGAGCCGTTGCGCCCGCTCGACGTCTGTGTCGCGCAGGTGCGCGTCTGCGAGGCGCCGGGCCTCCGTCGTGGGTAGCCGCTGCCGGTCGCAACGCAACGCGGACGTGCCACAACGAGCGCCTTGCATGGTCAGGCTCAGGTCGCCGAGAGGTGCCGCTCGAGCGCCTCGCGGGCGACCTCGGAGACGGTCTTGCCCTCACGAGCGGCCCGCTCATCGGCAGCGCGGCGCAGCCCCTCGGGTAGCCGGAACGTCACCTGCGGGGACGTGCCGGCGTCCAGCGGCGGGCGACCGCGGCCGCGGTGCTCGATGATGCCCTCGTCCAGGTCGTAGCCGACTTCGGCCTCATCGGCGAGCTGCTCGGCCAGCTCGTCGGTGACCTCGACGCCCGAGCGGGTGACGGGCTTGCGTGCGCTCATGGCTGGCCCTCCTCGTAGTGCTCGCGCCACTTGGCGCGCAGGTCCATGACGTGGATCACGTGCAGTCCGCCCTCGACCTCGACGGCGACCACCTCCAGGGCACGACCGGTGTGATCGTCGCCAAGCAAGACCAGCCGGTCGTCACTCAGCTGCGAGCCCTCAGGGGCGGGCTGGCGGACGACGGTGTAGGGGTTGTCGACGACGTGGCGCGCTCGGGCACGGCCGACCTTGTGGCGGCGAGCCGACTGCGCGAACGTGACCTCCATGATCCGATTATTGCACTGCACAAAGAACGGGTCAAGAGGGCAAGGCCGCACGAGGCCCACTGCGCCGAACCCGCCGGCCAGGGGGACGGGTCGGTGCTTGCTCCCCGCCCTGACCTCGGGGTGCGTGGGGGCCGCCCCCGAAGGGGAATGCAGTCGCTGGCGGACACACTCGACAACTGGGCGCAGTCCCGTGGCGGACGACATCATGGGGTTCCCGAAGCTCCGGGGCCGTCGGGCACGCCGGACGTTCTCCTCCACCACTGGGTCGTTCCGCACCGACCACCACGACCGGATATCGGTCCTGCGGGAGTGGACCGGCGACGCAAGACGAGGACGTGGAGCCACCCGCCTGATCAGAACGACAGACCGCCGCCGGCAACAGGCGGCAGCATGACGAGCGAGACAGACACCTCCTCAACATGCAACGGGGTACGAGCGAGGAGGGCGCGGGAAGCTGTGGGAAGGTGTTTGCCCACGTCAGACCGAGGTTCGAGCACATAACCCCAGGTCAGCGACCTGCTACCCGCCGATGTAGGACATCTCCACCCGGGGGCCGCTCAGGCCGTGCTCGGCGCGCAGCTCCGAGGCGCGGTCCTCGCGCGCGGACCAGATCGCGCGGATCGCGGCCACAAGCTCGTCGTCGCCGGCGCCGCCGCGCAGCAGCTCGCGCAGGTCGTGGCCGCGGGCCGCGAACAGGCAGGTGAAGAGCTCACCGACGGCGGACAGCCGCGCGCGGGTGCAGGTCTTGCAGAACGGCCGGGTCACGCTGGCGATGACCCCGACCTCGCCGCCACCGTCGAGGTAGCGGTAGCGCTCGGCCACCTCGCCCTCCTTGAGCGGATCGACCGGGGCGATCGGCCAGCGCGCGTGCAGCCGCGCGACCACCTCCTCGGCGGGCACGACCCGGTCGCGCAGCCAGCCGTTGGTGGTGCCCACGTCCATGTATTCGATGAACCGCACGATCACGCCGGTCTCGCGGCCCCAGTCGGCCAGGGCCTCGATCTGTGCGTCGTTGACGCCTCGCTGCAGGACCGTGTTGACCTTGATCGGGTCCAGTCCGGCGTCCTTGGCCGCTTCGATGCCGGCGAACACCGCGGCGACCGGCTGGGCGGTGTCGGCCATGGCCCGGAAGGTGGCATCGTCGAGCGCATCGAGGCTGATGGTGACCCGACGCAGTCCCGCGTCCACCAGCGGCCGGGCGAACCGAGGCAGCAGCAGCCCGTTGGTCGTGAGCGCCAGGTCCTCGAGGCCGGGCACGTCAGCGAGCATCGCCACGAGGTCGGGCAGGTCGCGGCG
>SKJO01000470.1 GCA_007121975.1 Nitriliruptoraceae bacterium
GCGTCGGGGTCGGGCCCCGGGCCGGCGGTGAAGCGCTGAGCGTCGGCCGACACGACCTGGTCGACGTCGACCGGGGTCATCAGCACGTCCATCGGCAGATCGACGTAGGTCGGCCCCATCCTCGGAGTGAGCGCCTCGCGCACGGCGTAGCCGAGCACCTCGCGCAGCCGGCGGGTCTCCAGCGGCGTCACGGCCCGCTTGGTGATCGGGGTCAGCAGCTCGATCTGCGGGGCATCCTGCAGGGCACCGAGTCCCTCGAGCGCGAGCGGGTTGCGCCCGCCGAGCAGCACCATCGGCGAGTTGGCGTAGTAGGCGTTGGTGACCCCGGTGATCGCATCGGTCACACCGGGGCCGGCAGTGACCGCGGCGAACCCGGGCCGGAAGGTCAGCCGGCCGTAGGCATCCGCGGCGTGGGCCGCGGCCTGCTCGTGGCGCACATCGATGACCCGGATCCCGACGTCCTTGCAGCCGTCGTAGATCGCGCTGATGTGCCCGCCGGTGAGCGTGAACAGCGCGTCCACCCCTTCCGCCGCGATGGTGTCGGCGATCAGCCGTCCACCGTGCACGTGCTCACCCATGCCACCGACCTCCCGCCGCCGCGTCGCCTGCCAGCAGGCAGCCTAACGGCGCCGGCGGTGGTTGGTCAGACCGAGCCGCCGGAGATCTCGGTGTTGGTCCCGGTGACGGAGGAGGCGTCGTCGGACAGCAGGAAGGCGGCACCGCCCCCACGACCAGGTCCGCTCCTCGGCTAGCGTCCCATGCCTGCCGCCCGGACCGACCCTTCGGCGCCCGGACCGCCTGCCAACGCCTATCGGAGCCACCGTGGATTCCCCGCTCGTCGCCGGAGTTGACTCGTCCACCCAGGCCACCAAGGTCCTGCTCGTCGACCTCGAGCAGGGCAGAGTCGTCGCCACCGGACGGGCCTCCCACGAGGTCACCGGCAGCGGCGGTGCCCGCGAGAGCGACCCCGAGCAGTGGTGGACGGCGCTCGGCCAGGCACTGGCGGCCACCGGCCGGGCCGGCGACGTCGCCGCCATCGCCGTCGGTGCGCAGCAGCATGGCCTGGTCACCCTCGACGCGACTGGACGGCCGCTGCGCCCCGCGATCCTGTGGAACGACACCCGCGCGGCGGCCGAGACCGCGCAGTTGCATGCGGCGTTCGGTGGCCGGCAGCGGTGGGCGGACCGGATCGGCAGCGTGCCCCTGCCCGCCTTCACGGTGTCGTCGTGGGCGTGGCTGCGCGCCCACGAGCCGGAGATGGCGGCCGCCACCCGGGCCATCCGCCTGCCCCACGACCTGCTCACGGAACGACTCTGTGGTCGGGCGGTCACCGACCGCGGCGACGCGTCCGGCACGGGTTGGTGGTCACCGACCGACGACGCCTACGACGCCGAGGTGCTCGACCTGCCGGAGGTGGGCATCGATCCGGCGCTGCTGCCCGAGGTCGCGGACTTCGCCGCACCGGCCGGGCTCACCGGTGCCGCGGTGTCCGAGCAGCTCGGACTCCCCCAGGGGATCCCGGTCGGCGTGGGCACCGGCGACAACATGGCGGCTGCACTCGGCCTCGGCCTCGGGCCGGGAGAGCCGGTCATGAGCCTGGGGACCTCGGGGACGTCCTACCTCGTGGCGAGGGCCCAACCCATCGGCGATGCGTCCGGGGTCGTGGCGGGCTTCGCGGACGCCACCGACCGGTTCCTGCCGCTGTCGTGCACGCTGAACTGCACCCTGGCCGTGGACCGGACCGCAGCCTGGCTCGGACGTGACCGCGAGCAGGTCGAGCCCGGCGGTGAGGTCGTCGTGCTGCCGTTCCTCGACGGCGAGCGCACGCCTGACCTGCCCCGGGCGGCGGGCACCATCACCGGCCTGCGCCACGAGACCTCCCCCGGCCAGATCCTGCGGGCCGCCTATGAGGGCGCGGTGTTCTCGCTGCTCGAAGCGATCGGCCACCTCGAGGCAGCCACCGAGCCGCTCGGCGACGACACCCCACTGCTGCTGATCGGCGGTGGCAGCCGAGGTCAGGTCTGGCAGGAGGTCGTCGCCCGCCTGTCGGGCCGCCCCCTGATCGTGCCGGACGCCGACGAGCTGGTCGCGCTCGGCGCCGCCGCGCAGGCCGCCGGGATGATCACCGGGGAGTCCCCCTACGAGGTGGCCCGGCGGTGGGGCACCCGGACCGGACAGACGGTCGAACCCCGCGAGCGTGACGAGGCGACCCTCGCGCGGCTCCGCGAGGTGCGCGCCGGACTCGAGCCGTTCAACCTCGGTCGGTGACGTAGCCGGCGCTCACCGGGCCAGCAACCAGTCGATGAGCGTGCGCACCGGCACCCCGGTGCCGCCCTTGGGCCCGAGCGCGGCGGACTCCTCGCTCCAGGCCACCCCGGCGATGTCGAGGTGGGCCCAGGCGATCCCCTCCCCGACGAACCGGTGCAGGAACAGCCCGGCGAAGATCGTGCCCGCCGAGCGTGATCCGGCGTTGCGCAGATCGGCGATGCTGCCCTTGAGCCGGTCGCCGTACTGCTCGCTGGCCAGCGGCAGGCGCCACAGTGGCTCGCCGGCCACCCCCGAGGCGGCGAGCAGCTCGTCGGCCAGCCCGTCGTGCGAGGCCATCAGCACCCCGATCCGCTCCCCGAGCGCGACCACCGCCGCTCCGGTCAGCGTCGCGACGTCCACGATCGCGTCGGGCTCGAGCTCGCTGGCGTGTACGAGAGCGTCGCCGAGCACCAGCCGGCCCTCGGCGTCGGTGTTGATGACCTCGACGGTGGTGCCGCCCTTGAGCGTGAGCACGTCGCTGACCCGCGTGGCCGTGCCCGACGGCATGTTCTCGGCGAGCGCGAGCAGTCCGGTGACCCTGATGGGCAGGTTGAGCTGCGCGGCCGCCCGGACCACGGCCAGCACCGTGGCGGCCCCGGCCATGTCCATCTTCATGGTCTCCATCGCGCCCGACGGCTTGAGCGAGATCCCGCCGGTGTCGAAGGTGATCCCCTTGCCGACCAGCACGACGTGCTCCGCGTCCTCCTGCGGCGGCCGGTAGCTGAGCACCACCAACCGGGGAGGCGCCGAGGAGCCCTGGCCGACCCCGATCAGGCCGCCGTAGCCACCGTCGGCCAGCGCCTGCTCGTCGAGGACCTCCACCTCGACCCCGGTGCCCTCGAGCTCGTCGCGGACCCGCTCGGCCAGCGCCGGCGGTCGCTTGTCCTGCGGCGGGGTGTTGACCAGGTCGCGCGCCAGCAGGGTGGCGGCGGCGCTGACGCGGGCCACCACCAGGGCCGACTCCACCACCTCCAGCTCGGCGGGGTCCGCGAGCAGCAGCACCGACTCGAGGTCCTGCGGGGTGGGATCCCGGCGGTAGTCCACGAACCGGTAGCTGCCCAGCCACAAGCCCTCGGCCACGGCCCGCACCGCGGCATCGACCTCGACGCCGGCAGCATTGGGTGCGGCTGCGGCGGCACCGTGCAGCGCGGCGGCCAGCCGCGACGAGCGCGACGAGGCCCCCGCCACCTTGGCGGCCGCCCGACGCAGTCGCTCCGGACGCACCTCCCCGACCGACCCGAGCCCCACGACCAGCACGGTGGGCACCGACAGCGCCCCACGGGTGGGGATCCGGGCCAGCGCGCCGACCGCGCCGTCGAACCCGACCGCCGCCAGCTCCGCCGTCAGATCCAGATCCAGCGCCTCGGCCACCTGCGCCGCGGCCGCGGAGAGCACGACCTCCTCGGCGTCCTGCGGGGCGCGGAACGCGGCAACCGCGAGCAGGTCGGCATCGACCTCGGTGACGGACAGGGCGCGGGCATCGATGCTGAGGGGCACCTCGGACCTTTCGAGTCGGACGCGGTCGCAGTGAGCACAGGGGGGTCGCAGCCTAACGGCCCCCGGGGCGCACTGGCCTACCCTGCCCGGGCATGGACGCTTCACCACCTTCGGGCGCCGCGCCCGACCCCCCGCCGCCGCAGGTCCGCCCCGTGGACCTGCGCGACTATGTGCGTTTCGTGGACGGCGAGCCGACCCGGGTGCGGGTGCTGGTCAGCGACCGACTCGCGCTCGACCTGTGGTGCCTGCAGCCACAGACGGCGACACCTCCGTTGCACCTGCCCGAGCAGGATGTGACCTACACGGTGCTCGGCGGCCGGTCGTGGTTCGTGACCGACGACGGCGAGGTGGGACTCGATCCGCTCGGGGCGATGCTGGTGCCCGCCGGCGTCGTGCACGGCATCGCCAACCGGGCCGCTGACCCGTTGATCGTGGTGGCCACGTCCACGCCGCCCTCCGCCGAGCCCGAGCAGGAACCGATCGAGCGCACCGATGCGGCCGTCCACCACGACGATGCCTCGCCCGGACTCCTGCGCCGGAGCATGGACCGGCTGCTCGGCGGCTCGCGCCCGTCCACCGGCGGTTGAGCAGCCGGCGGCTGCTGGTGGTTCACCCGGCCGTCGGGGAGGCGGCGTGCTCCGCCTCGGCGAGCCCGGCCAGGTTGCGCAGGCTGCGGGCGAAGATGCGACGAATCACCGGCTCGACAAGGGTCGATGCACCCCACTCGCCGAGTGCTCCGAGCGGCGGGTCGATCTCCTCCCACCACGTGATGCGGGTGCGGCCCGGTCCGTCATCGTCGAGGTCGAACGCACCGCCGCCGGTGATGATCCGTCCCAGGTGGACCACGGCGAGGCGGCGCTGCGGTTCCCAGGCGGTGACCCGCATGATGTCCTGGACGGTGGCGCCCATGAGGTTGGTCGGGCAGCGGATGGTCACTCCGACGCCGGTGCGCTCCGGGGTGAGCACCTCGACCGCTTTGGCATCCAGCATCCACTCGGGCTGCCGCTCCCAGTCGGTGAGCACCGCCCAGACGGCTTCGGGCGGGGCAGCTGCCGTCTGCACGACCTCGAGCCGCACGATGGTCTCCTCGAATTGCCTGCTGTGTAGGTTCCTTCGGAGCCGCACCGACCGTGGCCGGCAGCGACGACGCTAGGCTGCCACGGTCGGCGACGCCGCGGGCGACCACGACCCTGCGCTCGCCGCGACCATCCCGCAGCGAAGGACGCAACGTGTTCGCCGAGATCGATGGCAACACCCTGCACTATGTCAGCTACGGCGAGGGCCCTCCGGTGGTCTTCGTGCACGGGCTCGGTGGCTCCGCCAACGTCTGGCACGGCGTGATGCAGGCCATGAAGCAGCACCACCACTGCGTGGCGCTCGACCTGCGCGGCCACGGGCGCAGCCAGGGCCGCGGGAAGTTCTCGGTCGAGGGCTGGGCCCGCGACGTCCACCGGCTCATCCGCCACCTCGAACTCCCGGCGGTGACGCTCGTCGGCCACTCGCTGGGCTCGCTGGTCGTGCAGCAGCTGGCACACAGCGCCCCGGAGGCCTGCGACCAGCTGGTCCTGATCGGGGGCATCTCGTACTTCCAGCCACCCACCGCCGACGCCTACCGCGAACGGGCGGACCTCGTGGAGGCTGACGGGCTCGACGTGCTCGTCGACGCCTGGATCGAGGGGGCGGTCTCCCCCCAGACCCAGGCGACCGACCCGGGAGCCGTCGGGCTGCTACGCGAGCTGTTCCTGCGCAACGACCCCCAGAGCTACGCCAAGGCCTGCCGGGCGATCGCCAAGGCCCCCCGGATCCGCCGCGACGAGATCGGGCAGCCGACCCTGATCGTGACCGGCGCCCACGATCGCTCGACCCCGCTGGCGATGGCTGAGGAGCTGCGCTCGTCGATCCCGGTCAGCCGGGTGAAGGTCGTGGCGGACGTCGGCCACTGGTGCACCATCGAGGCACCCGGACCGATCGCGGCCGCGATCCTCGAGTTCCTCACCTGAATGCGACCATCGTTGCCCTGACGATCACTACCGTGAGGATTCCGCGTAGCAGGAGGTGCCCATGGCCCGCGCCGGCATGCCCCGCAAGTTCGTGTTCGTGTGCATCAACGAGCGACCCGACGAGCATCCCCGGCCGTCCTGCATCGCCCGGGGCAGTGCGGAGCTGTTCGAGGCCTTCCGCGAGGAGACCGGCCAGCAGGGGCTCGTCGACGTCAAGGTCGTGGCCAGCGGTTGCCTCGAACCCTGCATGGTGGGCCCGGCCGTCTACGTCGCGCCCGACGACGTGTGGTACGGCGGGGTCACGCGCGAGGACGTGAGCCGCATCGTCAGCGAGCACCTCGCCGAGGACCGTCCGGTGGAGTTCCTCCGCATCGGGCGCGAGGAGTTCGAGCTCTCCCCCTTGGCGGGGCGAAGTGACCTGCCGCCGGGGCACATCCCCCCGGTCGGCTGATGCCGCTGCGCACGATCCGGCTGCTCGCGGCCTTCGGGCTCGGCGCGATGCTCGGCGCGATCCTGGCCGGGTTCGCCGCGGCGCCGTTCCTCGAGCAGGGCGGGCAACTGCTGGAGCTGGCCTGGGGGCGGGTCACGCTGGTCGACCTCGAGCTCGCCCTCGTGTTCGGTTGGCTGTGGATCGCCTGGCGGGAGGCTTCCGTGGCCCGGGCCCTGCTGTGGGCGGCGCTCACCCTGGTGACCGGGTCGGCCGCGCTGTTCGGCTACCTGCTCGGCGCAGCGCTTCGGACCGAGGACATCCCCGCGCTGCTGATCGGGCCACGCCGGGCCGGGGAGCGCTAGCCTCGATGCCGGCGGGAGGCGGGCCATGACCATGCGGGTGTCGTGGGACGACTACTACCTCGACGTTGCGCGAGCGACCTCGAGGCGGGCGACCTGCTCCCGATCCCAGCATGGCGCGGTCATCGTCAAGGGCCGCCGCATCGTGTCCACCGGCTACAACGGCGGGCCGTCGGGCTACCCGCACTGCCTCGACGGGGCCTGCCCCCGCGCAACCGCACCGTCGGGACCCGACGAGCCGCGCTGCATCGCGATCCACGCCGAGGTCAACGCCCTGCTGTTCTGCTCCCCCGAACAGCGCGACGCCGCCACGCTGTACACGACCGGCGCGCCCTGCTACCCCTGCGCGAAGCTGATCGCCAACTCCGGGGTCACCGAGGTGGTGGCGGCGGGCGGCCGCTACGAGGGCTGGGACGAGGTCCGCGACTTCCTGCGGCAGTGCGGCGTGCGCGTCCGGGTCCTCGACGGACTCGAAGGCCTGCCGGTCCTCGACCTGTAGCCGTCAACGACGCGTCCCCCCGGTGGGAGGGCCGGGGGGACGTCTGAGCGTTCGGGGGGCCGCAGGATGCAGGTTGGGGAGCGAGCATCCGGGCGGTGGGAGAACCGCCGGTTGGGAGAGCGCGTGCCCGGGAACCCGAACGGCGTGCGAGGCGCTATGGGAGAGGGAGCGTCGCCTCGCACGGATCTTCAGTTGTCGTCGAACGACCGGTCCGTGGCAACTGGAGGTGGGAGTTCCCCCGGCCGCGCACCATTGGCCCGGTGATGGATACGATACCACCGACGGCGCTCCGGTCCAACCGTCGCGCCCCGCAAGATTGGACTGCTATTGGATGAACCAATCCGCGAGAGCGGTCCGCATCTCGCTGAGCTGCTCGCCCACCGCATGCAGGACGAGGGCCCGCTGTACCGGGCCCTGGCCGCTGCGCTCAAGCAGGCCATCGACGGCGGCGAGATCGCGCTTGGCACCGTGCTGCCTCCCGAGCGCGTGCTGGCCCGGTCGCTGACGGTCAGTCGCCACACCGTGGTCGCCGCCTACGAGCGGCTCAAGGCCGAGGGTTGGCTCGAGAGCCGGCAGGGGTCGGGGACCTGGGTGCGGCGCCCGAGCACCGAGCCGAGCTCCGGCGTGGACGCGGTGTCGACCAGACGACTGTTCCTGTCCGAGGACGGCCTCGAGCAGCGCACCGGTCCCGATCAGCAGCAGTCCGACCGTGAGGTCGTCGAGCTTTCGGTCGCCGCGGTGGCGGCGTCACCGATGGTGGCGCGCCTGCTGAGCACGCCGGACCCGGACGACATCGAAACGCTCGCGCGTCATCACGGCTACCTCCCCCACGGTCTGCTCAGTCTGCGCCAGCAGGTCGCGGCCCGGTTCGCCGCCCAGGACCTGCCGACCTCGGAGGACCAGCTGGTGATCACCACCGGCGCCCACCAGGCGATCTCGCTGGTCGCGCGCCAGCTGCTCCAGCCCGGCGACACGGTCCTGGTCGAGAGCCCGACCTTCCCGGGTGCGCTCGACGTCTTCCGCCGCTTCGCCGCCCGCACCCTGCCGCTGCCCGTCGATGCCCAGGGGGTCCGCCCCGAGGTGCTCGCGGACCTGCTGCGCCGCACCGAGCCCCGCCTGGTCTACCTCACCCCGCACTTCCACAACCCCACCGGCGCGGTCCTCCCCCTCGAACGACGGGTCGCGATCGCCGAGCTGGTCGCCGCCCATGGCACGGTCCTGCTCGAGGACCTCGCGATGGGCGACGTCGCGCTCGAGGACCTCGAGCTGCCCCCACCCATCGCCGCACTCGCACCCCAGGCCACGATCCACACCGTGGGCTCCACCGCCAAGCTGTTCTGGGCCGGCCTGCGCATCGGATGGCTGCGCTCCCCGGAGAGCTGGTCGGTGCGGATGCTGGCCACCAAGACGGTCGCCGACCTCGGCTCCCCGCTGATCAGCCAGTTGCTCGCACGGCGCATGCTGGAGCACGCGGAGGAGGTCCTCGTCGAGCGGCGTGCCGAGCTGCTCCCCCGCCGCGATCTGCTCGCCGGCCTCCTCGAGGAGCACCTGCCCGACTGGGAATGGTCCCTGCCCCCCGGCGGGCTGTCGATCTGGGCCCAGCTCCCCCACGGCAACGCCGAGGAGCTCGCCGAGGTGGCACTGCGCAACGGGGTCGCCGTCGTCCCGGGCCCGGCGCTGTCGGTGGACGAGGGCAACCGCCGCGCCCTGCGCCTGGTCTTCAGCCCACCGGAGGACCAGCTGGTGCGCGGCATCCAGCGACTCGCCGAGGCCTGGGGAGCCTACGGACGGACCTCGACCCGCTCGTCGTCCCGGCTGCTCGTCTAGGCCACGGCCACGACCAGCGCCACCACGCTCGCCACGGCCATGAGCACGGTGAGGGCCCCGAACAGCTTCGCCCCCGTGGGACGGCTCGAGGGTTCGCCAAGCGTCAGCGACACCTGCCCGTCGACCGCGTGGCCGCCGGTCCTCGGCTGATCCGTGTGGTCAGGCCACCGCGTCCGCGCTCCGAGGCGATCGGGTCGCGGGGCAGGTCGGTGGTCTGTACCCGCCGCGAGTCGACCAGCACCCAGGCAGGGGGTACCGGTGATCGGCGCCGGAGGTTGCCCGTCGACGGGATTCGCCCCCCCGCAGACCAGCACCTCGGCTCCCGCAGCCGATGCCGCCGCGTTCGGCGTGAGCCGGATCAATGCGCACTCTCGGCGCACGGCGCGAGCCGAGGACAACGTGACGGCCAGGCATACCACCGTGGCGACGGCGAGCCCGAGGACGACCTGCGAGCATGACGGCAGACACGGGTGACGCGCAGGGTCCTACCTCGCGCGCAGCGTGGCCGCCCGGCCGTGCGAAGGAATCGAACTCGGCGCCCTCACTCGACCGCGCAGGTGCTGATCCCGGACGGGTCGGTGAGCCGGTCGGTGAGCCAGGCGACCACCATCCCGGCAGCGGCGTCGTCGACGTCGAGGTGGCCCGCACCCGCGATTTCGCGGTACTCCACGTGCTGCCCGGACGTGCACAACCGATCGACGAAGCGCCGCTGGATGTCGGGTCGGATCAGCGAGTCACGGTCTCCCTGCACGATCAGCAGCGGCGCGTCGATCAGGTCGTTGCCTGGCGTGTTGTCGGCGATCCGACTCGCCCACGGTTCGGTCTCCCAGATCGAGGACACCAGGAATCCGAGGTGCAGCAGTTCGGCCTGGATCATCAGACCGAACGCCTCCGGGCCGATCGCGACACAGGTGCGCGCGAGCCGCCGAACGACCGGGAGCGCGGCTGCGTCCACGATGCTCTCGGCGTCGATGTCGTCGAACACGCGGTCCCAGGCCGCCACGGCATAGGCGCCGAGCAGGTTGCCGAACAGCGTGCCGTCGTTGGCCTCGATGAACGCGGCGAGCTCGGAGGCCGGCGCGATCCCGGCGACCCCGACCAGCTCGAACTCCGGGGCGTAGGCGGAGGCCCACTCCCCCGTGAACAGCGCCGCATGACCGCCTTGGGAGTGTCCGGCAACCGCGAACCGCCGTTCCGGCGCGCCCTGATCGAGCTCGATCGCGGCCCGTACGATGTCGAGGGTCCCGGTCGCGGCGGTCGAGCCGACGAGGTAGGGATGGTCGCCTTCGCTGCCGAGCCCGAGGTAGTCGGGAGCCGCGATGATCCAGCCGGCCGCGAGGAACTCGTCGAGCCCCCACAGCTGCGCGGCGTAGGCGCTGCCCAGTAACGACGGGGCGCACGAGCGATCGATCCCGATGGTGCCGTGGGTGTGGGCCAGGATCGGTCGGTCGCCGGCTTGCGGGTCCGAGCCGTCGGGGACGACCACGACGCCGGTCTTGGTGACCGGGTCGTCGCGCAGATCGCGGCTGGTGTACAGCACCCGGTAGGCGGTGGCCCCGTCGACGAAGGCATCGATGACCTCGAAGCGCAGCAGCGTGCCGGGCGTGGGGTCGAAGCTCGCCGGGGTCGCATAGAACGGACCGGGGTCGGGGGTGGTGTCGCCCTGAACGACCAGCGCGGCCGCCACGGCGATCGCGCTGACCCCCAGCATGACCGCGCTGGCGAAGACGCGGGCCTTGGGTGACCACCGTCCGGTCGCGACCACCTCGGGAGCATCGCCGGCCCGCAAGCGGTCCGCCCCCTGCACGACGACCCGGGTCCCGAGCAGCAGCAGCCACAGGCTCACCGCGACCCCGAGCGTGAACGCCGAGATCGACGGCCACCGCAGCACCGCCAGCCCCAGCCCGACGTGCGCGAACCCGCCAGCCGCCGCGGCGAAGCGCAGGTTGGAGGTGCGGGGCAGTCCCACGGCCACGACAAGGTCAACCCCTCCGACCACCAGCAGGCCCGCCCCCAGCGTTCGAGCGAGCATCAGCGTGGTCGGGTCGGGCCACCACAGGACCGTCAGCGCCGACGCCAGCCAGACCATGCCCGCCAGGATCCGCAACCCCCGCACGCCGCGCGCGAGCAGCAGTTGGCTGGATCCCGCGAGCACGAAGCCCACGGCCATCCACCCCACCAACATCGCGGGACCCGCCACGGGACGCGCGATGATGGCGCCGGCGACGCCCAGCATCCCGATGCCGACCAGGATCGTCGCGGTCGGCCGACGTCGGGGAGGTGCTGCGGTGCGCATGGGGGTCCCGTTCGCCCGCGTGACCCGCAGGCGCTGCGTGATGGCCGACTGACCGCAGAAGCCTAGGTCGCAGCAGCCTCCGACCCCATGCTGGGCGCCTCGGCGTGCCCGATCGGCGCCATCCCGACGCCTGCACCGCGGCCGTCCATCCGGCGGTCACTGCGGACACCGGACGGGCAGTCCCCCCGGACGGGCACCGGACGGGCTGCCCCCCGGACGGGCTCGGCGCGATGCGGCGTACCAAGACGGTCACCGGTGACCGGATGCGTACGCCGCATCCCCCACACTGGACCACCTGGCGTACCCAACCGGTCGCTCATGTCCGTCTGCCTACGCCGCATCGGTGAACGGCCGCACCACCGCC
>SKJO01000382.1 GCA_007121975.1 Nitriliruptoraceae bacterium
GCCGGACGCGGAGCGGATGCCGGACGCGTGGATGGCCCGGTCCGCTCGGCGCGGACCCGGCTGGTCAGCAGACTGGCGGCGGCGAGCTGTGCCGGGGTCGAACCAGGCTGCCGGGCAGCGCGGAACCACCTCGGCAGGCGCCCACCACCCGGGACCTCGGCCAGCCGTGCCCGCAGCCGATCGCGGGCCGAGGCATCGGTGTGCAGGTGCAGCAGCCAGGCGTCCGCCACGACCCGGGTCTCGCGCGTGAGCAGGTCCGGGGGTGCCTCGGCGGCCACGAGCAACTCGGCGAACTCCCGCCGGGCGGTCGTCCACACGTCGCGCAGCCGGCTGATCACCTCGTCGCCGCTGCGTTCCACCACCGCGTCGACCGCCCGCTGCTCCTGCAGCGAGTCCAGCAGCTCGTAGGACGGCGAACCGGGGCCCTCGCGCACCACCTCGGCGGCCAGGGCGCCCAGACCTTCGGGCGTCACCGGGACCCCGCGGAAGACGGGCGGGAGCGCCGGATCGAGCAGCAGCGCCGTACGCAGCAGCCGGCCGTGCTCGTCCCACCGCGAGCCCGCCACGTCGGCGAGCCGGGCGGCGAGCACGTCGGGCCGGGACACGTCGACCAGCTGCTCGACCTCGAGGGGTCCGGCGGCCAGCCGCTCGAGGCCGACCTCCCAACGCTCGACCAGTGCCTGCGCCAGCGCGCTGCGGGTGCTCAGCCTCCGCCCGCCGACCCGCACCCCGCCGGCCGCGGGCTGCTCGTGGTCGTCCAGCCAGGCCCGCACCCGGGCGAGGTCCCAGCGCTCGGTCGGGTCCCGGCGCACCAGGCCGGCGACCACCGTGCGCCAGACCGGATCCTCGACCAACGCCGGGTCCACCGGCCAGGTCTCCGCGAACAGGTGCAGGTCGAGGCTGGCCTCGGGGATCCCGGCCAGCGGGTGGCGAGCGGACAGCACCTCGACGAGCAGCACCCCCAGCGCCCAGCAGTCGCCGGCGGGACCGACCTCACCGGTGAGTGACTCGGGCGCGGCTGCCCACAGCTCACCGGTGGGCGGCGGGCTGCCGCCGCCGGCGGTGGTCACGCGGCTGATGCCGTCGAGGACGACCCCGACCGGCCGAGCCGACGTCAGCAGGACGCGGTCCGCGCTCAGCGACCGGTGCACCAGACCCCGACCGTGCAGCTGCTCGAGGCCGGCGACGACCCCGGCGACCACGGCGGGAAGCGCCGCCGCGTCGAACGCGCCCTGAGCCACCCGGCTGCGCAGATCCGGGGTGTCGAGGGCGTCGACGACGAGATGGTCGCGGCCATCGTCGGTCCCGTGTTCGACGAGTTCGATCACCCCGGGCGGGGGTGCGGCCTGCAACCGGTCGAGTGCCGCGTGGTCGATCTCGACGTCGGCGCGGTGGATGCTCAGCGTCCGGCGGCGTCCGGTGCCCCGATCGGCGACCCGCAGGCGCTGGGCTTCGGCCGGACCGGCCGCCAGGACCTCGAGCACGGTGTAGCGCTCGGCGAGCTTCGGTGGCAGCCGGACCCGGCCCGCGGCCTCGCTCACCGTGCCGACTCCGAGGTGGCGGGTCCCCACAGCCGCGGCTGCAGGCCCGAGGCCCGCTGGACCGGTCGCGCGAGCGTCGCACGCAGGATCGGGTCGGTGGCGTACAGCGAAGCACGCTGCGAGGCCCGGGTGATGGCGGTGTAGACCAACTCGCGAGTCAGGACCGGCGAGGGACGGGTGGGCAGCACGACCGCAGCGTGGGCGAACTGCGAGCCCTGGCTCTTGTGGATGGTCATGGCGAAGGTCGTCTCGCAGGCCGGCAACCGGGCCGGACTGAGCAGGCGTACGCCTCCGTCGACGGTCGGGAAGGCCACGACACGGCGATCGCGGTCCTCGGCGTCGGCCAGGACCACCCCGACGTCACCGTTGGACAGCCGCACGGCGTAGTCGTTCTCGGTCACCAGCACCGGCCGGCCCACGCACCACGGCTGCTCGGGCCGGAAGCCGGGCTCGACGGCGGCGATACCGGCGGCGATACCGGCGTTCCAGGCCTGTGCGCCGTCCGGGCCCCGACGCAGGGCGCACAGCACCCGGACCTCGCCGAGGGCGGCGAGCACCTCGAGGGCGTCGGCGCCCACCAGCGCGAGCCGGACCGCCACGACGTAGGCCTCCACGACCTCGGCGCGCAGTCGGGCGCGGGCGCCGGGGTCCCGCTCGGGGTCGTAGCGACGCAGAGCTCCGTCCGGCCGTCCGCGCAACCGCTGCAGGGCCACCTCGGGGTCCTGGGCGGCCTGCTGGATCGCCGCGGCAGCGGCCGCCACGTCGCTCTGGTCGTCGTAGCGCCGGAAGCGGTCGAGGCGGACCACCGCATCCCAGATGCCCGGCCGGCCGGCGCGCTCGGCACGGTCGTCCACCGCGATCCCCGTGGCGGTCTCGAGCTCGGCCCGCGCCGGCGCCGACAACCGCAGCACGGGCCGGCTGCCGTCGGGTCCGCACAGATCCCCGAACGCGGCGCCGGCCTCCACCGACGCGAGCTGATCGCGATCACCGAGCAGGATCAGCCGGGCGTCTTCGCGCACGGCCGCGACCAGCTTGGCCATCAGCGGCAGCGACACCATCGACGCCTCGTCGACGATCACCACGTCCTCGGCCAACGGGTGGTCGGCGTCGTGCCGGAAGCGGGTGGAGGATCCGCGCTGCACACCGAGCAGCCGGTGCAGGGTCAGCGCCGGCGTGCGTGCCAGGACCTCACGCTGCGCGTCGGGCAGGACCAGCGCGGCCAGGCCCTCGCGCAGCGACTCCTGCAGCCGGGCGGCCGCCTTGCCGGTGGGGGCGGCCAGCACGGCCCGCAGCTGCGGGTGGGCCGCGTGCAGGACTGCCAGGACGCGCACCACGGTGTAGGTCTTGCCGGTCCCCGGCCCGCCGGCGATCACGGTCAGCCGGCGGAGCACCGCCAACGCGGCGGCCAGGCGCTGGCGGTCCGGGCCGGTCGGTGGTCCGAAGACGCCGTCCAGCCACCCGCGCAGGGCGTCCAGGTCGACGTGCGGATCCCGCACGGCCGCACGCCCGGCCAGCGCGGTCGCCAGGTCGTGCTCGTAGCGCCAGTAGCGGTCGAGATAGAGGCGGCGGGCGTCGAGCACCAGCGGGGTGCTGCCCGGACCGCCGGGGCGCACGGCCGGGCTCGCAGCCAGCTTCGGCAGCCAGTCCTCGGTCGGCGGTGCGTCGCAGAGCTGCCCGGCGACGGCATCGAGCTCCACGCAGACGTGGCCGAAGCGTGGTCCGCGCAGGGCGAGGGCCGCACCCAGCAGGACCTCGGGGCTGTCGTCGCCCGCCAGCCGGCACAGCTGCTGCGCGAGCCGCGCCTCGGTCGCGGTCAGCACCTCGGCGGCGACACGGGGGGCGAGCGCGTCGGGCACGCTCGGCACCGCGGGCAGTGGCAGGGAGCGCGGCATCATCAACGGCCTTCGTCGAGCAGTCGGCTGAGGTCGACCACCAGCGCACCGTCCACCGGCAGTTCGAGCACACCGGTGGGTTGGGGTGCCGGGCCGACCATGCCCCGCAGGAACAGGTAGGCGCCTCCGGCGAGGTGGCGGCCGGGGTCGTAGCCGGGCAGCCGCCAGCGCAGGTAACGGTGCGCCGCGACGAGGTAGAGCAGTGCCTGGAGCACGTAGTGGTGCTCGATCATGGCGTCGGCCAGCGCGGTCGGACGGTAGTGCCCGGCCACGCTGCGGCCGGTGGCGGCCTCACCGAGCCAGTTGGACTTGTAGTCGGCGACCAGGAAGCGGCCGTCGGGCAGCCGGGCCAGCAGGTCGATGCTGCCGGTGAGGTAGCCGCGCACCGCGCCGGCCAGCGCCGGGTCGCGCAACCTCGGCGCGTAGGCCGTGAGCAGCGGATCGTCGCTGGCGGCCAGCCGCTCGGCGACGGCACCAAGCGTCACCGCCGCCGCTGCGGCCGCACGGCCCTTGGCCAGCGGGAGCTCGAAGCGCAGCTCGTCGAGCCGGTCGCGTCGGGTCAGGTCGGCGAGCCGCGCCCGACCGGCGATCGCGCCGAGCGGGGTGACAGCCGCGGCACGCAGCCCGGCCAGCACCATCGAGCGATGGGCCGGATCGATCCCGTGGCGGCGCTCGAGCGGCGCGAGCAGCTCGTGCATCGCTGCGTCATCGTCCAGCGCCGTGAACTCCGCGTGCTCGAGCACGTCGTGCAGGAAGGTGCCGGGCCCGGCACCCCGCGGGAACTCGGCCAGGGGGACGCTCGGACCCTCGATCGGGGGCTCGTCGGGCACCGGGGCGCCGCCGCGCCCGCCGTCGGCGTCGACGTCGCGGCCCGCTCCGACCTCGACGCCCGCAGGACCCGACCCGTCGGCAGGGCGCACCAGTGCCGAGAAGCTCGTGCGCCGCCAGCTTCGATCCAGCCGGCCCCGGGTGAAGGGCCGGGCGGCGAGCTCGGCGGGCTCGGCGACGGGCGGGGTCCACACCGCTCCCACACCGGCCAGCGTCGCCTGCTCGACCGCGATGCTGCTCGAGGAACCGGCGGCCAGCGCCGCGAGGTCCTCGAGCAGGTCCTCGTCCTCGCCGTCCCTCACCCGCTGCTCGGCGGCGGCGAGCGCAGCGGCGGGATCGTCGTCGGGCACCGGGTCGTCGGGCGCCGGGTCCTCGGGCCGGGTGTGCAGCAGGCTGGCCAGCGGCGAGGTGGGTGCGTCGTTGAACGGCCCCCACCACACCACGCACCGGTGCTGGGCACGGGTCAGGGCGACGTAGGCCAGGCGCAGCTGTTCGGTCCGGGCTTCGCGGCGGGCGATCGCCAGGCTGCGCTGCTTGCCCGGCGCGTCCACGTTGACGTCGAGGTCCAGGGTGATGGCGGTCCCGGGGTCCGAGGCCTGCGGGTCGTGGTAGCGGGTGAGCCGCTCATCGGTCCGGTCACCGCCGTCCCACAGGTCGGGGCAGAGCACCACCGGGTACTGCAGGCCCTTGCTGCCGTGGATCGTGACGACGCGGGCGGCCTCGGCGTCCTCCTCGAGCCGCAGCTCGGTCTCGACCGTGGGCCGGTCGCCCTCGGCCGCTTCGAGACGGCGGGTCTGCAGGTGGTCGGCGAGCGCGTGCGGGCTCAGGCCTTCGGCCTGTTCGGCGGCGTGCAGCAGTTCGAGCAGATGCCGCAGGTTGGTGACGTGCCGTTCGCCGCCGTCGGTGGCCAGCAGCCGCGCGATGACCCCGTCCTCGACCAACGCCTGCTGCAACGCCGGCAGGATGCCCTGGTCGCGCCAGCGGGAACTCCAGCGCTGCAGCGACGCGATCCAGGCATCCCAGGCGGCCGGGCCGGGGCCGACGCCGGACGGCTCGGCGGGGTCCAACGACTCGAGTTGGGCGACCAGGGTGCGCGCATCCCGGGCGAACAGCAGGCTGGCGGCCGCCGACACCGCCGCCCGCTCCGAGGCGGGACGCAGCAGGGCCGTGAGCAGGCGCTGCACCGCATCCGCCTCAGCGGTCGCATACACGCTGCCGCCGCGCTGGATCACCGCGGGGATGCCGGCGGCCCGCAGGGCGCGCAGCACCGCCTCAGCCCGTCGGTTGGTGCGCACCAGCACCGCGAGGTCGCGGGGCTGCAACGATCGACGTCGCGGCCCGCCTTCGGCAGCGGGCAGCGTTCCTCCGCTGTCGAGCACCTCGACGGCGACCGCGGCGACGTCGTCGGGCAGGGCCCGGTCCGCCCAGCCCTTGGTCAGCAGCTTGCGGCCGGTGCGTGCCACCTCCCCGGCGCTGCGGGGCACGAACCGGACGGTGAGCGGGGCACTCCCGGCGCCGACCAGCCGGTCGCCGTGCGCGGGATCGAGCCGGTGGTAGGCGATGTCGGGGGTGCCGAAGGCTCCGGGACGGCCGAACAGGTGGTTGCAGGCCTCGACGTAGCTCGCGTCGCTGCGGTGGTTGGTGGGCAGCGTACGACGCTCGGCGCGGGTGTCGCGGGCCGCGAGGTAGGTGTGGACGTCCGCGCCACGGAACCCGTAGATCGCCTGCTTGGGATCACCGATGAGCACGACCGGCTCGTCGGGGCCGAACAGCTGCTCGAAGATGCTCCACTGCACCGGATCGGTGTCCTGGAACTCGTCGATCAGCGCGACCCGGTACCGCGCCCGGATGGCGGCCCGGGTCGCCGTCCGGGTGGCGGGATCCTTCAGGGCGTGCGCGAGCCGGCGCAGCAGGTCGTCGAAGCTGAGCACGGTGCGCTGGCGCTTGCGGCGGTCGAGCTCGTGCCAGGCGTCGGTGGCCACGCGCAGCAGGAAGCGGGTGGCAGGTGCCCAGGCCGCATCGAGCAGCTCATCGACCCGGCTCGCCACCTCGCGCGCCGGGAGCTGGGCCCCGGGGGCGAGCTTGGTGGCCAGCGCGATCGGCGAGAAGTACGACATCGGGTACTGCGCCACCTTGTGGGGTTGGCGGCCACGCTTGACCGGACCCGGTGGCAGCCGCGGAGGATCGGCCAGCCAGGCATCGACCTGCGCGGCCGCCGCAGCGGCACCGGCCGGCGTGAAGGTCTGCTGACGGGGCATGAGCAGCCCGTCGGCACGCAGCTCGTCGATGAGCTGCAGGGCCTGGTCACGCCCGCCCTGCCGCCAGCAGGCCGCGAACTCGTCACGGGCCGTCTCCCAGGGCGCCAGGTCCGACGCCCCGGGCGGGGCCGGCGTGGGGCGCAGCCGCAGCTCGGGCAGCCCGGCCACGGCTCGCGCCAGCCGGCCCAGCTGCCTGCGGTCGACCTTCCCGACCTGGCGCAGGTAGCGCACCCAGTCGGCATCGGCGGGACGCAGCTCGCGAGCGAGCAGATCGTCGGCGACCTCGTCGAGCAGCACGGCGTCGTCCTCGAGCAGGACCGTGTCGAGATCGACCCCGGCCTCGAGCGCCGCATGGTGCAGCATCTGCTGGCAGAAGCCGTGGATGGTGGTGATGGTGGCGTCGTCGATCGACGCGGCCGCCTGTGCCAGCCGGTCGCGACGACGCGCGAGCTCCGGTGCGCCACCCGTACGCAGCGCTTCGTCGGCCACCTGGTCGAGCAGGGCGTCCGAACCGCGGGAGGACCCCGGCGCGGTCAGCGCCCGGTCCAGCTCCCGCCACCCCTGGTCGAGGCGGGCGCGCACCCGGTCACGCAGCTCGGCGGTGGCGGCCCGCGTGAAGGTGACGATCAGCAGCTCGCTGAGCTCGGCCCGCCCCTCGGCGATCCAGCGCACCGCCAGCGCGGTCAGCGTCCAGGTCTTGCCGGTGCCGGCACTGGCCTCCAGCGCCAGGGACCGCTCCGGCAGCGGGTCGGTGAGCGCGAAGGCGGTGGCCGGGGTCACGGATGCACTCATGCGCCGCCCTCCGCGTCCAGGATCGGGCAGAACAGTCGCTCGGCCAGGGCGGTGAACGGGTGGCGGTGCTCCAGCTCGGCCAGGTCGACGTCGGCACCGAACGCCTGCACGACGTAGGCATCGCCCTGCTCGCCGGGGACCTGGTCGCTTCCCTCCCAGGTGCCGCGGACGGCTCGCAGCGCCCGGGCCGGGTCGGCCTCACCCTTGGCCCGCCGGATTGCGTAGGCGTGGGCGGTCTCGGGCAGCAGGGCAACCGGCTCGACCGTGGCCCGCAGCCAGCAGCCGACCAGCCAGCCGAGCTCGGTGCGCGCCGCCGCGACGAGGTCCGCGTCGCCGTCTCCGGTCAGCGAGGACGGGTCCAGCACGACCTGCCTCGGGGCGGCGCCGGCTCCGGCTCCGGGGGTGATGAGCCGAGCGACGGTCGTGGGTGCACCACCGCCGGCCAGCACCGCGAGCAACCGCACCCAGGCCGCGAGCCGATGCTTGGCCTTCAGCTTCGAGGCACCGACGTGCAGCAGGGTGCTCCCCCGCAGCTCGACCGCCCCGAGCACGCGCCGCGTTGCCGGGGCAGGGGCGTCCTCGGGCAGCGGCACTCGAACGTCGATCGCCACGGTCCGGGGCGGGTCGGGCACCTGTGCGGCAGCAGCTACGAGCGCCTCCACGGTCTCCTCGATGCCATCCAGCGACGCCTCGCCGAGGCCACCGACCGGTGTCGTGCCCGTGGCCAGCGTGCGGCGCCGCCAGCCGGCGGTGTCGTGCTCACCCCGGTGCAGGCGCTGCTCGAGCAGGTGGTGGGTCAGGCGCCACCGCTCGAGCGCATCGAGCTCGACCGGATCGCGGTCGTCGATGCGACGGTCGTCCTCCCCGAGCACCAGACCGAGCCGCTTCTGGAGCAGGAAGCGCACCGGGTGTTCCAGGCCGCGCACCAGCTCGTCGAGGTCGACCACCTCGGGATCGATCAACTCCGGAGGTGGCGGGGGCAGCGGCCCGGGCAGGAACACCGGCGGCGGGTGCCGTGGATCGGTGGTCGCGCGGGCGGCCGCGTGATCGTCGCGGTCGAAGGCCCGGGGTAGCGGCTCTGGTCCGTCCCGGGTGGCGGCGAAGTAGCGCGGGCTGTGGCGCTGCAGCGGATGGGTGGTGACCAGCCGGCGCCGCACCGCCCCCGCATCCTCGTCGCCACCGACGACCACGCTGCGCTCGAGCAGGTCGAGCAGTTCGGTCACCACCACGGCGGGTTGCCGCGGTTCGTTGGTACGGGGATCGTGACCGGTGGTGGTGATCACCAGGTGCTCACCGGCCGCTCGCGCCGCGTCGAGGACCAGCTGCCGGTCCTCGAGGCGGGGATCGGGGTCCCCCGGGCGCTGATCGGCCGCCATCAGGTCGAACCCCGGACGCAGCGACGAGCGCGGCAGCACGCCGTCGTCCATGCCGACCAGGCACACCACGCGATGGGGCACGTTGCGCAGCGGGACCAGGCTGGTCGCGGTGATGGCCCCGGTGCCGAACGCCGACACCACCGCACGCTGCTCGAACGCCGCGGCGAGTAGTCCCCGCAGCTCCTCGAGGGTGAGGGCGACGGGGCTGTCGACGACCACCTCCTCGAGCACCGTGCGGACCGCAGCGAGCTGTGCGGTCAGCTCCGAGGTGGCGCGCGCGCCGGCTCCCGGGTCGACCAGCACCGTCAGCACCGCGTCGAGGGCAGCGACCCACTCGGCGATCGGTCGCGGCGCGTGCAGCGAGCGCAGGCAGGTGGTGAGGGACGCCACCGCGTCCGACAGCTGCCCGACCAGGCTCAGTCCCGTGCCCTCCACGTCGTCGAAGGGCAGCACCTCGCCGACCAGCCGGCCGTCGTCGGCCATGGCGGCACCGAGCACCAGCCGGTCGAGGCCCGCCTGCAGGGTGTGGGCGCCGTCGTGCAGGCCCATCACGTCCCGCCGGTGCTCGGCATCCAGACCCCAGCGGGTGCCGGTGCCCTGCAGCCAGGCGGGCAGCTGCGCGAGCTGCGGGTCGGTCAGCCCGAAGCGCGCACGCACCGGCGGGCTGGCCAGCAGGTCCAGCAACTGTGAGGCCGTGACCCGACCGGTGGCCAGCTCCAGCACGTTCAGCAGCACCTGGCCCACCCCGGTGCGCTCGCGCAGGCTGCGGTCGGCGACGCGTACCGGCAGTGCCGGCGGGCCGTCGCCGGCCGCTCCCCCGGACGGGAACGCCGCCGCGAGCAGCGGCGCATAGGTGGGCACGTCGGCGAACAGCAGCACGATGTCGCGCGGCTCGAGCGTCGGGTCGTCCTCGAGCAGCCCCAGCAGCACCTCGCGCAGCACCTCGAGTTGGCGCATCGGCCCGTGCGCGGCGTGGATCTGCACGGAGCGGTCGTCGGGGTCGAGCCGGTGGCGGGGGGCCTGCCCACCCTCACCGCGCCGACGGTCGGCCAGCAGGTCGGCCTGCAGCACGCTCAGCATGCTCCCTGCAGCCTCGGCATGGTCGGGGACGGCCACGGCGGGAACCCGCTCCCCCAGCCGGGAGGCGACCACGGTGTGTGCGTCGGCGGCGGATCGTCCGCTGGCCGCGAGCAGGGCGTTGGCGGGCGCGGGGGCCGGACGATCGGGCGCCCAGTGCGGACAGCCGGTCAACAGGTACAGGGTCACCGCACGGTGCTCGCCGAGTGCCACGAGCAGGTCGAGGTGGCGGGGGGGCAGGCCGTAGATGCCGAACACCGTGATCGCCGCGGGCAGCTCCTCCGGGCGCACCAGCGCGCCTTCGTCGAGCGCGGTCAGCGCGGCGGTGAGCCGGCGCTCGGGATCGGGGGCGTCGAGCCGTCGGACGAGCTCACGCCACAGCCACGGCTGCCAGCGCACCCCGGCCGGCAGCTCCCGTCCGCCCGGCCCGGTCCAGGCCCCCTGGGTCCCGGCTGCCTGGGTCCCGGCTGCCTGGGTCCCGGCCGCCTGGGTCCAGGCCCGCACCAGCTCGGGCCGGTACAGCGAGTAGCGGTCGAACAGGTCCGCGATCCGACGGGCCAGCGGGAACCGGCGCGCGAGCGCCGGCTGGCCTTCCTCGGTCAGGTGCGTACGCAGCGGCGCGAGCTCCGGGTCGGCCGGCAGGTCGTCGAGCAGTTCGAGCAGCGGCCACACCAGCCGGTCGGGCTTCCAGGGGTCGCGCGCGCCCTCCGGCTCGCCGAGCACCGCGCGGATGCTGCGCTCGAGCACCGATCCCAGGAACGGGAACGTGACGTTGGCGCAGACCCCGGCCTCGGCCCCGTCACGACCCAGATCCTCGGCCAGCCGCTGCACGAGCCAGCGCTGGATCCCCCGGCCCGGCACCGTCACCTCGATCCCGGCCAGCGGATCGGCGGGCGGATCGGCCAGCAGTTGGCCGACCAGGTGCCCGGCGAGCTCCTCCACCCCCGTGGCCCGCACGATCCGCAGCTGTGAGGTCCCCGTGTCCTGCCTGCCCACCTCGGCTCCTGTCCGACCGCGTCGAGCCCGCGACGCCCGAGGCGAGCCTAACGACCGGGGGTGACCGGCGGTCCGCCCACCGGCACGCCACACTGGGTGTCCGCCCCCGTGGCACCGGTCGTGGGGCACGAGGAGGCGAGCCCCATCGCACCACTCCGATCCCCCGGCCGTCGACGTCGCGGCTGCCTGCTGCCCCTGCTCCTGCTGGCCGGGCTGGTGGCCGCCGGCGTGGTGTGGGGTCCGGCGCTGGTGGTGCGCGGGGTGGCGACGGCGACCGTGCTCGAGGGGCTCGACCTCGGCGTCCCGCGACCGCTGGCCCCGCAGGTCGCCCGCCGTTCCACGACCGTCGGCGGGGTCGAGGTCGATCGCTACGAACCCCTCGGCACGACCCGGGCAGCCCAGCGCCCCGCGATCGTGCTCGTGCCCGGCGCCACCCCCGCCGGACGCGACGACCAACGGGTGATCGCGATCGCCACCGCGCTGGCCCGGGCGGACCGCCACGTGGTGGTGCCGGAGCTGGCCGTCTACGGCGAGGACCTGCTGGTCGGCGACCTCGAGCGCATCGTCGCCGTCGCCGACGGGCTCGCCGGGTCGAACGACGGGGTGGTACTGGCGGGGCTGTCGTTCGGCGGCAGCCTGGCGCTGATCGCCGCCGACGACCCCGCCGTGCGCGATGACGTGCGGCTGGTCGCCACCTTCGGGGCGTACGCCGACCTCGCCGGGGTGGTGCAGGCCGCCATCACCGGCGTGTCGCTGATCGACGGAGAGCGCATCC
>SKJO01000114.1 GCA_007121975.1 Nitriliruptoraceae bacterium
TCCTCGAGCAGCGCCGTGAGCTCGGTCCCGTCCTCGGGCTCGGGCTCCGCGCACGCCACGACAACGAGCACCACGGCGAGGAGTGCCGCGATCGGCGGCGGACACGCGCGGATGGTCGGCATGCGGGCTCCCTCGGTCACCGGGGGCGGTGATGGCCGTCAGGCGCGTCGGGGACGCCCGGCACGCGCGTCGTGCAGCGAGGCCACCAGCTCGCGTTCGAGCCCCGGGTCGTGGGCGCCGGCCCGGCGCTCCAGGGCGACCAGGCGGGCGATGGCGGCATGCCGGGCGTCGAACGCGTGCCGTTCGCTGCGCGGCAACGACCGGCGAACCGCCAGGGTGCGCCGCCAGTCGGAGAACACCAGCACCTCGTCGGGGGTGAGCTGGTAGCGCAGAGCCACCGCCGGAACCCGCTGGGCGAACTCCCGCCGCCCCTTGAGCCGACCGACCACCAGCACCACGGCGGTGATCACGAACAACCCGAGGAAGCCCAGCGCGACCAGGCCGGCGACCACGGCGGCCTCCCCATCGACCAGGAACGTCGCGCCGTTCCAGGCGGCGTGCAGCACGATCGCCAGCAGCAGGCCGGGCAGCGCCCCCACGACCGGGTTGCGCCCCTTGACCACGGCGCGCCCGATACTCCACCCGATCCACAGCGTGAACATCGGGTGGGCGAAGGGCGAGAGCACCCCGCGCAGCACCAGCGTGGCCAGCAGCGCGCCCTCGTCGGCGGCGGCGACGAAGTACTCGACGTTCTCGACCGCCGCGAAGCCCGCCGCGACCCACCCGGCGTACACGATGCCGTCGGTGACGCTGTCGACCATGCCGCGCCGCACCGCGTAGAGGACCCCGGCGCCCTTGAGCACCTCCTCGATGATCGGGGCGGAGATCACCGCCCCGGCGACGTCGCCGGCCACCGCGAACACCACCCCGTTGACCAGCGCGGAGCCCACCACCGCGATCGTCCCGCCCCACAGCACCGCGTGGATGCGTTCCTGCCACGGTTCGGGCTCGAGTCGGTCGAACCACACGAACACGCTCAGCACGACCAGCAGGCTCGGCAGCGGCAGCAGCGTGGCCACCGGCGCGGTCAGCAGCGCCAGCACGAGCAGCGGCACGACCAGCACCGCACCCACGAGCACCGGCGGGCTGAGCCAGGCCGGGAGCCGCGGCCGGCGCGCCGCCTGCTGGAGGTAGCCGGTCCAGTGCTGCCCGTCCCACCAGCGCCAGGTCCCGTCCGTGACCGGATCCGGGTACCAGCCGGGGGGCGGCGCCGAGGGCGGCCCCGACCGTGGTGGCGGCAGCGGGGCAGGTGGACCACCCGCGCTCATCGGGGTGCCCTGCGCATCGATCGCTCCTCGGGGTTCCACCTCGACGTCGAGGTGGCGCGCATCCTAGGGCCGGGCTACAGCAGCAGGTCGACGTGCTGGACCGTGCCGGCGTGCCCGGACTCGAGCAGGACCATGCCGGTGGAGCGGATCTGACCGATCGCCCCGTCGGCGTCGGTGACCAGGAACGGCGAGGCGACCGCACTCACGCCGATGGCGGCGACCCCCGACTCGGCGAGTCCGCGCAGCGTGACCCCGCCGGACCCGTCCGCGACCGCCAGCCGCAGGCGGTGATAGGCGGCATCGCCGGCGTCGATCCAGCCGTTGCCGTCCTCGTCGAGCTCGGCCAGCTCGGAGAAGCCGTCCCCCGTACGCGGGCCGAACAGCTCCGAGCCGTCGGTGATGCGCCCGTCCCCGTCACGGTCGTCGACAAGGTAGGCGCTGGCGCCCGCGGTCATCCGCACCTGGTTGGTCTGCCCGTCGAGGTCGAGGTCGAAGTGCATCACCCCGTCCCCGAAGCTCGCCATCTGCGGCGCGAGGGTCACCACCAGCGGGTCGACCGGCTCACCGCCCGCCGTCAGGTGCACCCGCAGCAGGTGCTCCTGCACGAACTGGCGCGACATGTGCAGCTCGAGGTGGACCTCGTGGGTGGCGCCCGCGTCGGTGGTGACGCTCGCCGAGGCCCGCACGGTGGTGTGCTCGGACTCCTCGATGCGCCGGTACTGCTCGAAGGACACCTCCCAGTTCGGCACCGCCACCCCCCGCGGCGCGGGATCGGTGGTGCCAGCGGCTGACGTGGTGGCGGGATCCGCCAGCTCGCCGGCGACCCGCTCGGCGCGCAGCAGCTGCACCCGCCGGCCGGTCAGCTGCTCGACGATCGCGATCGCGGCCCGGAGGTTGGCGGTCAGGTGGGGCTGCTCGTCGTGCTCGTCGCAGGTCTCGGTGCCGGTCGCGGGGGCCCCGCGCAGCCCGAGTGCGAGCCCCGGCGCCCCGCGCTCGAGCACGCCGATCCCCCGTCCCTGCCCGGGCGGATCCGACGCGGTGGCCCGCGGGCCACCGGCGGCGATCCGCACGCGCGTGAGCTCGGTCTCGGTCCGGGAGAAGGTGTGCGACGACGACAGCGCCACCGAAGAAGCCGCGATCCTCATGGCCAGTACCACCCATCCGTGGGTCACGGTTCCGGTCGGCCACCCCCGCGCAGTCATCAGCACCTGCGCGGACAGCGCCCGCACCCACCCCGGTCACAGGTCGCAGCTAGCGTGGCTCCATCAGGGCACAGGGCCGGGGTACAGGGCCGGGGTACAGGGCCGGGGCACGCGATCAGGGGCGGGACATGATCCAGCACACGACACGGGTACGGACGACGGCGCTCGGCGTCCTGCTGATCGTCAGCCTGCTGCTGACCGGCATGGTGCCGGCGGCGGTGGGGCAGGCGGCCCCGCCGGCGACCGGGTGGGACGAGCACGCCGCGTCCGACCTGGCGGCGGCGGTGCGCGCACACCGCCAGCAGCCGCTACGCCCCGAGGGTCCGGTGGCACGACCGCGCTCCGCCCCGCTGGTCGTGCAGACCTACTACGACGGCTGCGGTGACGCCCCGGCAGGCGACCTCGACCGCGTCGTGCAGCTCGACGACCAGGACACGCGGGTGGCGTGGGGCTGGTCCACGTGCGTGGACGGCCGGTTCGCGGGCACCGGCGAGGAGCTGGTGCTGTTCCTCGTCGACGACGACCTGACCGGCGAGCAGTTCACGGCCCGCTACCTGGTCGGACAGTTCCTCGA
>SKJO01000416.1 GCA_007121975.1 Nitriliruptoraceae bacterium
TCGACGACGGGGCCAACCAGCTCGCCGACGGGCTGGGCGCGGCCGGTGACGGTGCCGGCCAGCTCGCCGAGGGCCTGGTGAGCGCGGCCGACGGTGGCGAGCAGATCGCCAACGGCGCCGGCCAGCTCTCCGAGCAGGGCATGCAGGCACTGGCCGCCGGCGTCAGCGACGGCGCGGGCGACACCGCCCTCACCCTCGAGATCGCCAACGCCGCGGACCAGCGCGGCCGCAACCTCGAGGGCCTGCCCTACGGCACGGTCGAGGGCGCCGAGGCCTCGGCGGTGTTCCAGTTCGACGTGGCGGGTATCGGCGTCGAGGAGGGACCGTCGGGCACCACCCGGGGCCTGGTCGCCGTGGTGGGCTTCGTGCTCGCCGGGGCACTCGGGCTCGCGGTTCGTTCGCGCTTCGCCTGAGCAGACGTGAACCGGCGGGGGCTACCCTGCTCCGAGGATGTGGAGCAGGGAGGCCCCGTCGTGCAGCCCGCCCGGTGGTACTACCTCGAAGGCCGCGAGCAGCGCGGCCCGATGCCGCTCGCCGACATCCGGGCCCGCGTGCTCGACGCCACGCTGCAGCCCGACACCTACGTGTGGGCCGACGGGATGCCCAGCTGGCTGCCCGTGCGGCAGGTCCCGGCGCTGACTCCCCCGCCCGAGCTGCGGGCCGGACTCGACGCGTGGCGCTAGCGTCGGCGCCATGGACGCTTCCAACCCCCTCGATGTGCTGCGTGCGCGTGGCTTCGTGCAGGACGTGACCGACGAGGACGGCCTGCGGGCCGCCTTCGCCGCCGGCTGCGTGACCTACTACGTCGGGTTCGATCCGACCGCGTCGTCGCTGCACGCCGGCAACCTGGTCGGGATGATGGCGATGGCCTGGTTGCAGCGGCTCGGCCACCGGCCCATCGCGCTGGCCGGCGGCGCCACCGGTCGCATCGGGGATCCCTCGGGCCGCGACACCGAGCGTGAGCTGCTCGACGAGGCCAGCATCGAGCGCAACCTGACCGCGATCCGCCGGCAGCTGGGCCAACTGCTCGACCTCGGCGAGGGTGCAGGCCCGGGTCCGTCGGGGCTGCTGGTCGACAACTTCGACTGGACCCGGCAGCTGACCCTGCTCGACTTCCTGCGCGAGGTCGGCACCCGGACCTCGGTCAACGCGATGCTGGCCCGTGAGTCGGTCAAGCGACGGCTGTCCGAGCGCGAGCAGGGCCTGACCTACGCCGAGTTCAGCTACCAGCTGCTGCAGGCCTTCGACTTCTCCCACCTCTACGCCGAGCACGGCTGCGTGCTGCAGGGTGGCGGCTCGGACCAGTGGGGCAACATCGTCGCCGGGATCGACCTCGTGCGCCGGCAGCACGGCGGGGTCGCCTACGGCCTGACCTGGCCGCTGCTGACCACCGCGGACGGCAGCAAGTTCGGCAAGTCGGCGGGCAACGCGGTGTGGCTGGATGCGGCCATGACCTCCCCCTACGCCTACTACCAGTACTGGGTCAACGCGGCGGACGCCGATGTGGTGCGCTTCCTCAAGCTGTTCACCTTCCTCGACCTCGAGCAGATCACCGAGCTCGAGGCGGAGCTCGCCCGCGACCCCGCCGCCCGTGAACCCCACCGGGTGCTGGCCCGGGAGGCGACCCGGCTACTGCATGGCGAGGCGGGCGTGGCTGCGGCCGAGGGCGCCTCCCGGGTGCTGTTCGGTACGCAGCCCTTCGCCGGGCTCGACGACGCCACGCTGGCCGACGCGTTCGACGGGGCTCCGTCGGTCGTGCTCTCGCGTGCCCGGCTCGCCGCGGGCATCGGGCTGCTCGACCTGCTCACCGAGGTGGGGGCCGTGCGCAGCAACGGCGAGGCCCGCCGGCTGGTCTCCCAGGGCGGGGTGCGGGTCAACAACCAGGTGATCGACGATCCCGGCCGCACGCTGGGCCCCGATGACCTCGCCAGCGCCACCACCCTGGTGCTGCGCGTGGGCAAGAAGCGCTACTTCCTCGCGCGCTTCCCCGGTTGAGCGGCGGTGGCTGACCTCCCGCCCCTGGTCGAGGTGCGCATCCGCGACGTGCGCTCGATCTGGGGGCCGCCGCTGCACGTGCACCTCGGCGAGCACGTCACCGTGCTGGTCGGCCCCAACCGATCGGGCACGTCCAACGCCGCCTGGGCGATCGCGGCCGCCCTGGATCCGCGTCGCCGCTTCCGCCCGGGTCGCGACCTGCCCCGCCAGGTCAGCGGCGCCCCCGAGGTGGACCTCATCGACGCCGACGGGCACCGTACGCGGGTGCGTTTCGATCCCGACGGCGGAGCGCGCGAGGTCGAGGGGCCGGCGCGGGGTGGCCACGTGGTCCTCAGCCGGATCCACGAGACCCCCCGTGACGTCGTGCGCCGGATACCCGGGGGGTTCGCCGACGCCACGGCACGGGCCGACCTCGCGGTCGACCTCACCGCCACCTTCCGTCGGGTGCTGCCCGAGATCGAGTACGTCGAGGTCGACGAGCGCCTGGTGGTGCGGATCCGCGACGATCTCGGGTCGCTGCTGCCCGTACCCGAGACCCGGGCGCTGGTGGCCCTCGGAGTCGCGCGCCACCTCGTCTCGCGCGGCGTGCCACCCGCCGCCACCATCGTCGAGGCGCCCGGCGCGTTCCTGCACCCGGCCGCGCAGCAGACCGTGGCCGCGCTGCTGGTCGAGGTGGCCCGCGAGACGGGGGCACCGGTGGTGGTCACCACCTCCTCACCGTTCACGATCCCGCGCGTGCCGAGCGTCCGGGTCGTGGCGCTGGCCCGGGACGCCGCCGGGCGCACCGGGCTGGTCGGCGACGCTGCCGGCGACGAGACCCAGGCCCGGCTGCTCGGTGGCCTGCTGCGGGATGCGGGCCTGGCGGCGGTGCTCGACCGCGTCGGACAGCTGCCCGAAGGCACCCGTGCCGTGCTCATCGTCGAGGGCGGTACGGACGTGGCCTACCTGCGGCTGGCTGCCCGGCTGCTGGATCGCGACGAGCTGTTCGACCACGTCGTGCTCAGCCCGTCGGGTGGCGCGATGCCCGCCGCGATGTCGGCCATCGTGCTGCGCGCCGAGACCGACGTGCCCCTGCTGGTGCTGCTCGACCACGACCAGGCCGGCAA
>SKJO01000186.1 GCA_007121975.1 Nitriliruptoraceae bacterium
GCCTCAGGCCTGCTCGAGGCGGAGCCGGACCCGTTCGAGCAGGCCGGGCGGCGCCTGCTCGGCACAGCTGCGGCGGATGATGTCACGCAGGGCCTGCTCGAAGCTTGCCCGGTCGGTGCACGGGAAGCAGGCGGTGAGGTGGTCGGCGACCACCGTGACCTCGACGTCGGGCAGTTCCCCGTCGAGGTAGGCCTCGAGGCGCAGCAGCGCCTCCTCGCAGGCCGGACCGCAGGCGGCACCCGGGCGGGCGCTCTGTCCACGGGCGTAGGCGATCAACTCAGCCGCGTCCCGGCGGATCTCGGTGCTCACGACTCCTCCTGACCGTCGGCTTCGGCGAGCAGGCCGTGGGCGCTCGCATAGGAGGCCAACGCCCGATGCAGCGCCTTCCTTCCCCGATGCAGCCGGGACATCACGGTGCCGATGGGCGTGTCCATGATCTCGGCGATCTCCTTGTAGGCGAAGCCCTCGACATCGGCGAGATAGACGGCGACGCGGAAGGGCTCGGGCAGGTCGGCGAGCGCCTGCTTGACCGCGTCGTCGGTGATCGCGTCGAGCACCGCGCGCTCGGCCGATCCGGTCCCGGCCTGGGTCAGTTGGTCGTAGAAGGAGAAGTCGTCGATCTCCTCCTGGGGTGACTCCTGGGGCCGGCGCTGGGCCTTGCGGTACATCGACACGTAGGTCGTGTGCAGCACGCGGTACAGCCAGGCGCGCAGGTTGGTTCCCGGCCGGTACTGATGGAACGAGCGGTAGGCCTTGGCCATCGTCTCCTGCACGAGGTCCTCGGCGTCGGTGGGGTTGCGCGTGTAGCGCATCGCCGCCGCGTAGAGCCGGTCGAGATGGGGCAGGGCCTCCTCCTCGAAGCGCGTCCGGCGCTCGTCGTCGGTGAGGGTCGGGGGCGATGGGTCGCTCACGCGGTACCGGGCTCCTGCTCGGGATCGGTCCCGGCGCGGGGTGCCGGGACCCCCAACGGTAGAGGAGCGTGGGCACCACACGGAGACGATCGGGCCGGGGGGCGACGGCGGAGCATGACGGCCGCCGATCGTCCACAGCCGGAAAGCACGGGACTTGTATGAGATAGCATGAAAAGCTACGTTAGATACGGGGACGGCTCCACGGCCGTGCCCGGTGCTCCGCCCCCCACCGGAGCACGCCGACCACCCGGTCGGTGGAGCCGTCCCCGCCTTCGAGCAGGAGCATCCGGATGCGCCACCATCGCAACGACTGGCTCGACGACGATGCGCCCGAGCCCGACCGTGGGCCCGACCGTGGGCCCGACCGTGGGCCCGGCGATCGCGAGCCGGACCTCTCACACCGCTCGGCGCCGGGAGCTCGGCGACGAACCCGACGGTTGGGGCTGCTGGCCGTGCTTCCCTGGCTGGTCGTCGCGGGGCTGGTCGGCGCCGGCTACCTCCCGAGCAGCGTCCCCACCCCGACCGAGGACCCCGCGCCCGCCTCGGTGGCCCCCCGACCCGTCGACAACCCCGGATCCGACAACCCTCCCGGGTCCGACGACGCGGGTCGCGCGACAGCCACCGAGGTCCTGCCACCGGCGGCTGAGGACCCCTTCGGGCTCGGACCGGTCGCGATCGGCACCGTGCGGGGTGCCTGGCGCCTGGGACCCGAGGACGGGGACGCGGCGGCACTGGCCGTGGCCGTGGCTCGCGCCTGGCTGACCGGCATCGAGCCCCGCTCGGCGCTGGTCGGGATCAGCCCCGTCTCGGACCACACCTACGTCGAGCACCTCGCGGTGGAGGCGGTCGAGCGCCCCGCCCCCGACGCGGCGGTCGTCACGCTGCTGGCGGTCCTGCTCGAACGGCGGGACGAGGGTGAGCCGCACGCGGTGCGCATCAGTCGGTTGAGCGTGCCCATCGCCTTCGTCGACGACCGGGTGCGGCCGGCCGGCAGCCCCTGGTGGGTGCGGCCCCCGGACCTTCGCCCCGTGCAACTGCCCCGGGAGCAGGTCCGGGACCCCGACCTGCAGCTGGCCGCCCTCGACGCCCTCCTGGACGCCGGTTTCGAGGACACCGAGTTGCTCGCCCTGGAGTCCACGCCCGGCTGGCCCTGGATCGCCACGGTCACCGCGACGGCACCCGACGGCTCGGCCACCGAGGGCGAGGTGTGGCTGCGCCAGCACCTCGAACGCTTCGCGGTGGCCGGCACGGCCCTGCGCCCACCGGGCGACCCCGACCGCGACGACCCCGACCCCGACGACCCCGACCCCGACGACCCCGACCGCGACGACCCCGACCCCGACGACCCCGACCCCGACGACCCCGACGGCTCCACCTCCGAGGACCAGCCATGACCCACCCCACCGTCCCGGCCCGAAATACGTCCCTGTCGCCCGATCCCGCCCGCCTGGCGGCGGTGCTGGTCCGCGCCTGGGCGGAGGTGCGGTGCGGCCGACGGCCAGCCCTGCAACTGGCCCCGCTTCTCGCGCCGCCGGTGCTCGCGCAACTCCAACGCTCACGGCCCCGACGTCCCAGCGAGCAGCCGACGGTACGTCGGGTCACCACCCAGCAACCAACCCCCGAGGTCTGCGAGGCGGTCGTGACGTTGACCTGGGCCGAGCAACGGGTGTCGGCGGTGGCGGTGCGCCTCGAGCGCGTCCACGGCCGCTGGGTGGCGGTGGAGATCACGGCCCCCGAATCCCGGGGGCGCCCAGGCCGTCCAGCCGTCGGACATCAGGCCACGACACGAGCGTCCGGCGTGGCCGCACGGGCGGGTGAGCCCCGCGTGGTTGCCGCCCGGCGCTGAGCCGGCGGACCAGGCTCAGTCGCCGCCCGCGCCCGCCGCCCCGCAGCAGCGCTTGTACTTCTGTCCGCTGCCGCAGGGACAGGGCTCGTTGCGCCCGACCTTGCGCTCCTCGGACACGTGGGTGCTCCCCGCCGAGATGCGACGCACGGTCGTCCCGTCCTTACGCGTCTCGACGCTGCGCCCCCGCCCGTCAGTCGCCGTGGTGGTGGTACTGCCCGACCCCACGCTCGGGGTCGCGGTGGCCGTGGCTCCCGACTGGTAGGTCAGGCGCTGGCCCCCGCCACTGGGCCCGAGCGGAACCCGGGCGGCGATGCGCTCGGCGCCGGACGCCGTCTTCTGCGAC
>SKJO01000509.1 GCA_007121975.1 Nitriliruptoraceae bacterium
CCTGCTGGTGGCCTTCGCCGGGTCGATGCTGTTCCTGCTCGGGGTCGCCCTGCTGTACGCCGAGACTGGCTCGCTCGACCTCTACGGCGGCCAGCCCGTGACGACCGGTGGGACCGCACTGGTGCTGATGACGGTGGGGATGCTGCTCAAGACGGCCCTGTTCCCGCTGCATTTCTGGCTTCCCGCGGCCCACTCCATCGCGCCGGGGCCCGCGAGCGCGGTGCTGTCCGGCCTGGTGGTCAAGGCGTCGTTCTATGTGGTGGTCCGCCTGTGGGAGCAGGGGCTTGCCGGCAGCGCAACCGTGGCGGGCGCCTGGGTGCTGGGGCTGCTGGGCGCCGTCGCGGTCGTCTGGGGCGCGCTCCAGGCGCTGCGCCAGCAGCGACTCAAGCTGCTCATCGCCTACTCCACCGTCGCGCAACTGGGGTTTCTCTTCCTGCTGTTTCCGCTGTCGCGCACCTCCGGAGCCGCCGACGCGTGGCAGGGGGCGCTGTTCCACGCGCTGGCGCATGCGCCGGGCAAAGCCGCGCTGTTCCTGGCCGCAGCCACGCTGTTGCGCTCGGTGGGCTCGGATCACATCGAGGACCTGCGCGGGGCCGTGTCGTGGCTGCCCCTGACCGTCGCCTCGTTCGGCGCCGCCAGCATCAGCCTCGTCGGGCTGCCGCCCACCGGCGGGTTCATCGCCAAGTGGCATCTGCTGGCCGCCAGCGTGCGGGCGGGCCACTGGTGGTGGGGCGTGGTCGTGGTCGGTGGCGGGCTGCTGACCGCGCTCTATCTGGGACGGGTGATGCGGGTGTTCTTCGCTTCCGCACCCGCACCTGGCATCGCGACCGTGCCGCGGGGGTTGGACGTCCCCACGCTGCTGCTCGCGTCGCTCGCGGTGCTGCTCGGACTCGTCGCGGCCGGCCCGTTGACGCTGCTGCAGGTGGGGGGCTGAGATGGCGTGGTCGGCCGGGCTGCCGCTGCTGGTGCTGGGGGCATCGCTGCTCCCAGCGGCCGCGACCCTGCTGTGGTCCGCGCACCGCCGCGCGCTCCGCATCGCACTGAGTCTCGGGGGCGCGCTGACGAAGCTGGTCCTGGTCGGGGTGATGCTCGTCGGCGTCGCGCGAGGCGAGCGCTACGAGTGGCGTGCCCCGTTCTTGCTCGACCTCGACCTGGTGCTGCGTGCTGATTCGATCGGACTGCTGCTGGTGGGCCTGGCAGCGGTGCTGTGGCTGTTCACCACGATCTACGCCGTGGGCTACCTGGAGGGCTCGCCCCGACCGGCGTCGTTCTTCGGGTTCTCGAGCCTGAGCGTGGCCGCGATCGTGGGGGTCGCGCTGGCCGGCAACCCCGTGACCTTCCTGCTGTTCTTCGAGGTGCTCACGGTCGCCACCTACCCGCTGGTGGTCCACAGCGGCACCCGGGCCGCCCTGGCGGCGGGTACCCGCTATCTGGTGTTCGCGTTGACCGGCGGCGCGGCGCTGCTGGCCGGCGTGCTGGTCCTCCACGCGCTCGCGGGGCCGGTGGACTTCACCAGCGGCGGGGTGCTGGACGGTGGCGCCTCCCGCGGCCAGCTCACCGCGCTGTTCGTGGGGCTCGTCGCGGCCGTGGGCGTCAAGGCCGCCCTCGTGCCCCTGCACCTGTGGCTGCCCGGTGCCCATTCGATCGCTCCCGGCCCGGCCAGCGCACTGCTGTCGGGCCTGACGGTCAACGCCGGCGCGTTCGGGATCGCCCGGATCGTCTTCGATGTGTACGGCCTCGAGCTCGCCACCGACCTGGGGGTGCTGGGGCCGCTGGGCGTGCTGGCGGCGGTGACGGTCGTCTACGGCTCGCTTCGGGCCCTGGCGCAGGACGAGCTCAAGCGGCGCCTGGCGTACTCGACCGTCAGCCAGCTCTCCTACATCGCGCTGGGGGTCGCGGTCGCGGGGCCGCTGGCGGCGACCGGCGGGCTGGTGCACCTGGTGCATCAGGGGATCATGAAGGCGACCCTGTTCTACTGCGCCGGTGGCCTCTCGCAGACCCTCGGGGTGACCCACGTCAGCGAGCTCAACGGCGTCGGGCGCCGGATGCCGCTGACGATGGCGGCGTTCACCGTCGCCAGCCTGGGCATGATCGGCGTGCCCCCGCTGGCGGGCTTCGTCACCAAGTGGGTCCTGGGGCTGGGCAGCCTGCAGGCAGGCGCGGGCTGGGTGGTGGGGGTGCTGGTCGCCAGCAGCCTGCTCAACGCTGCCTACTTCCTGCCCATCGTGTATCGCGCCTGGTTCCTCGACCCGGACCGCGCCTGGCCACGCGAGCACGCACCGACCACCCGGGCCGAGACCCGCCCGACCCTGCTGGGACCGCCCCTGGTCACCGCGGCCCTGACGCTGCTCGTCGGCGTGCTCGCCGGGGCCGAGCTCAGCCCCCTGACCTGGGCGTCCTTCGTCGTCGAGGGGGTCTTCGAGTGAGCGGGCTGTGGCTGTGGGCCGCCGTCGCCCTCCCCCCGGCGCTGGCCGTCGTGGCGCTCACCGACCGGCACGGTCGCTGGTCGCCCCTGCTGGTGGCCGTGGCGGCCGTGCCCGGCCTCGTCGCGGGACTGGGTGGCGAGGTGACCGCCTCGGCGCACTGGCTGCTGCTGGAGACGGTGCTGCGCACCGACGGGCTCGCCCGGACCTTCCTGGTCGCCACGGCGCTGCTGTGGCTGGCGGCCGGCCTGGTCGCGCACGGCACCCTGGAGGACCGTCGGCGGCGCTTCGCGGCGCTGAGCCTGCTGGCACTGGGGGGCAACGTCGCCCTGGTGCTGGCCGCCGACGTCGTCACCTTCTACACCGGCTTCGCGCTGATGACCTTCGCCGCCTACGGGCTGGTCGTGCACGACGGCACCACCGTCGCCCGCCGCGCAGGGCGCATCTACGTGCTCATGGCGGTGTTGGGCGAGGTCGTGCTCCTCGCCGGGCTGCTGCTGGCCGTGCACGCCGCCGGCACCCTGCAGATGGCCGCCGTGCCGGGCGCGGTGGCTGCCGCCGACGACCGGGCGCTGACCGTCGGGCTGCTGCTGGGCGGCCTCGGCGTCAAGGTGGGGCTGGTGGGCCTGCACATGTGGCTGCCGCTGGCACATCCCGCGGCGCCGGTGGCAGCCA
>SKJO01000409.1 GCA_007121975.1 Nitriliruptoraceae bacterium
AGCTCGAGCAGCAGCCGGTCGAGCAGGCGCACGAGGAACGAGGCCATCTGGTCGCGGCGCACGTCGGCCGCGGGGGCGTAGGTCGTGTCGGTCACCCCGCGGGCCACCCCGAGCCCGGCCACCGCCAGGATCGAGGCCTCGTGCGCGGTGCCGGCGATGTCGGCGAACCCGGCGTCCGGCGTCGGGGCCGAGGTGCCGGTGACGGCCTCGTAGGTGCGCACCAGGAAGGTGGCCATCTGCCCGCGGGTCACGGTGCGCGCCGGCGCGTAGTGCTCGTCGTCCACGCCACGCACGATGCCGGCGGCCGCCAGACGCAGGATCGCCGCCTCGTGGGTGGTGCCGGCGATGTCGACGAAGCCCGCCTCGCCCCCTGGCCGTTGGTCCTCCGGTAGCTCGACGTCGAGCAGGTCGACCAGGCGGACCAGGAACGAGGCCATCTGATCGCGACGCACCGAGCGTGCCGGGGCGTAGGCGGTGTCGCTCACCCCTCGGGCCACGCCGAGCTCGACCAGGCAGTCGATCGCCGCACGGTGGGTGTTGCCCTCGACGTCGTCGAACGGTGCGGCAGGCACGCTGCCCTCGGGGCAGGCGGGCGGGGTCAGCGACCCGGACCGCCGGGTCCTGGCCTGCCCAGCGAGGGTCAGGTCACGCCAGGCGTAGAGGTTGTAGGGGCCGTGGATGCCCTCCTCGGTGTGCAGCACCCCGTTGAAGGTCACCACGCGGCCGTCGCCGCTGATCTGCGGGTCCCACTTGTTGGTCGGGAACACCTGGCGCTGCGGGGTGTAGGACACCAGCCGCATCGCGCCCGTGGCGAGCTCGCGACGCCAGATGTGCCCGGCGTTGTGCCACTCGGGGTTGCCCCAGCGGTCGAACTCGATCCAGGTCACGTAGCGGCCGTCAGCGCTGATGGCCGGCTCGTAGCTCTGCGCCCGGGAGGGCTGCCCGGCGTACTCGCTGACCAGGCTGAGCTGCCCGGTGTCGCGGTCGAGCAGGAAGATGTCGGGATGGCCCGGATCCGCCTCGTCGAGCAGGTTGCGGGCAGCGGACTCGAACACCACGTAGCGACCGTCATCGGAGAGGTCGGCCCGCCGGCTCTGGCGGTCGCCCGGATCGCCGTCGGCGTTGGCGCTGATCAGTTCGGTGGTGCCGGCGTCGCGGTCGCGCAGGTACACCTGCCGGGTGCCGTCATCGACCCCGGCGACCAGGTTGGTCGCCGCGGAGTCGAACACCACCAGCGAGCCGTCCCCGCTGACCGCGGGCCGCTCCGCGTTGGCGTCGGCCAGGCCATCATCCAGCGCGACGCTGATCAGCTCGGCCAGGTGCGCGTCGGCCGGCTCGTCGGCCTGCGCGTCGGCCTGGGCCGACCACCCGGGCAGCACCGGGAGCAGCAGGGCAGCCAGCGCCAGCAGGGCGACCATGCGACGGATCGAACGCGACGGGTTGCCGGCAACCGCGGACATGCTCGGACCTGCCTCTCCGGGCCCGGCTGCGCCTCCCGGTGGGAGCGTCTGGTCCGCCGTCCCCCTCCACCTTGCCGGTCGAACGGCCACCGCCGTATGGACCGAGTACCCGAACGGCGAGGGGACTTCGACCCGGCCCGCACCGAAGTCACGTCCGGCGGGTCAGCCGCGCGGATCGCGCTCCACGAACGGGGGACGCACCACCTCGACGTCGACCGACCGGCCACGCACGTCCACCGCCAACCGGTCGCCGGGACCGAGGTCGGCGTCGAGCAGTGCGAGGCCGATCCCCACCTGTGCCGTGGGGGAGAACCCGCCGGAGGTGACCCGGCCCACCGACCCGCGGTCACCGAGCACGTCCATGCCGGCGCGCAGCGGGCGGCGGTCGGTGCCGCGCAGCCCCCACAGCCGCTGGCGGGGCCCCACGGCCCGCAGCGCGGCCAGTGCCTCGCGACCGCGGAACTCGTCCCGGTCCAGCGCGACCGCCCAGCCCAGCCGGGCGGTGTAGGGGTCGATCTCGGTCGACAGGTCCTGCCCGTGCAGCGGGTAGCCCATCTCCAGGCGCAGGGTGTCGCGGGCGCCGAGCCCGCAGGGAGGCACGCCGGCGTCCAGCAGCCGGTCCCACAGGTCGTCGGCCACGGCCGCCGGCACCAGCAGCTCGACCCCGGGCTCGCCGGTGTAGCCGGTGCGCGAGAGGTAGGCCACCTCGTCGTCCAGCGCCAGCCCGACGATCCCGAGGTAGGGCAGCTCGCCGGCGCCGAGCAGGTCGTCGTCGGGACCGATGCCCAGCACCACCCGGTCGACCTCCGTGAGCGCCTCGGGGCCCTGCACGGCCAGGATCGCCCAGCGGTCGGTCTCGTCGACCACCTCGGCGTCCAACGGGCCGGCACCCGGCTGGCCGTCGCGAGCCTGCTCGAGCGCCGCGACCACCGCGGCGGTGTTGGCGGCGTTGGGCACCGCCAGCACCTGCTCGGGTCCGACGCGGGCGACGATCAGGTCGTCGACGATCCCGCCGTGCTCATCGCAGCACAGCGTGTACTGGGTGGTGCCGACCTCCAGGCGCGCCGGGTCGTTGGTCAGGGCTGCGCCGACGACCGCGAGCGCGTCGGGACCCGTGACCCGCACCGTGCCCAGGTGCGAGACGTCGAACACCCCGGCCCGCTCACGCACCGCGCGGTGCTCGGCCAGGGTGCCGGCGAAGTGCAGCGGCAGCCACCAGTCACCGAACGCGGTGCTGGTGGCCCCGGCGGCCTCGTGCCGGGGGGCGAGGATCGTGCGGCGCAGCTGGTTGGTCACGTCGGTCACCTCGCGCGGTTCGAGATGGTGCGTCGGGCCCGGTGCCCACAGGATTCGACGGTAGTGCAGTCCGGCGCACGCTCCGTGGAGGTCGGGTAGGTTCGCGCTCACCCGCGATCCGCCGAGGAGTTCCCCATGGCCGACGTCGAGTTGCCCCAACTGGGCGAGTCCGTGACCGAGGGGGTGATCACCGCCTGGCTGGTCGAGGTCGGCGACGAGGTCGAGGTCGACCAGCCCCTGGTCGAGATCTCCACCGACAAGGTCGACACCGAGATCCCCTCCCCGGTCGCGGGCACCGTGCAGGAGCTGCGCGCCGAGGTCGACGACACCATCGAGGTCG
>SKJO01000117.1 GCA_007121975.1 Nitriliruptoraceae bacterium
AACTGGGGGATCTGCGGGTAGTGGCCGCCGAGCACGTGGACCAGGATCAGGCGGCGCACCCCGATGCGTGCCAGCACCCTCAGGCGCTCCACGAGCACGGCGCTGTCGGTGGTCAGGTCCACCCCGACGACGGCGGCCTCACCGCACGGCGCGGCCACCGTCACGCTCCGGGTCGAGGTTGGTCGCCCCCTCGATGAGCAGGCGCCGCCACCGACCGAAGCCGGCCACGTCCACGGACCAGGCGGCCGCCTCCTCGGGGAGTGCGCGGTCGAGGTACCACCGCACGCCCTCAGCCTCCACGGTCTGGTAGCGGCTGGTGTCGCGTGGTGGACCCGGCTCGGCGACCGGTACCTCGGCCCGTCCTCCACAGCAGCCGTTGCGGGGGCTGACGCGCAGCACGACCGACCGACCGGCGAGGTACTCGCTGGCCGCTGCGGTCAGCCCCGGAGGGGTCACGGGGTGCCGCCCTGCACCGGTGCCGGACCGGCCCCCGCCGTGGGTTCGAAGGCTGCGAAGCGTCTCCGGGTGCGGTTGGCGTAGCGAACCAGTGCGAGCATGAGCGGTACCTCGACGAGCACGCCGACCACGGTGGCAAGCGCGGCGCCGGACTGCAGGCCGAACAGGGCGATCGCCGCAGCCACCGCGAGCTCGAAGAAGTTGCTGGCGCCGATCATCGCCCCGGGCGCGGCGACCCCGTGCCGGACCTTCGCCAGGTGCATCAGCTTGTAGGTCACCGCGAAGATCAGCACCGTCTGCAGCACCAGCGGCACGGCGATCAGCGCGATGTGCAGGGGGTTGTCGAGGATGACCTCGCCCTGGAAGGCGAACAGCAGCACGAGGGTGATGATCAGGCCCGTGGGAGTGACCGGGGCGATCCGGCGCATGAACACCTGATCGAACCAGTCGATGCCCTTGCGGCGGATCAGGGCGACGCGGGTGGCCCAACCGGCCGCCAGGGGGATCACGATGTAGAGCACGACCGACAGTGCCACGGTGTCCCAGGGCACGGCGATGTCGGAGATGCCGAGCAGCAGCACCACGATCGGAGCGAACGCCACCAGCATGATCAGGTCGTTGACCGCCACCTGCACCAGCGTGTAGGCCGCGTCACCTCGGGTGAGGTAGCTCCACACGAACACCATCGCCGTGCAGGGGGCGGCCCCGAGCAGGATCGCGCCGGCGAGGTACTCGCGGGCGAGGTCCTCGGGGATCAGCGGCGCGAACAGCACGATCAGGAACAGATACGAGATCGCGAACATCGTGAACGGCTTGACCAGCCAGTTGACCCCGGAGGTGATCAGCAGGCCGCGGGGCTCGCGCCCGGCGCCGACGATGGCTCCGAAGTCGATCTGCACCATCATCGGGAAGATCATCGCCCAGATCAGCACGGCGACCGGCAGGGAGACCTGCGCGTACTCGAAGCGCGCGAGGGTTTCGGGAACCGCCGGCAGCCACTGCCCGATCGCCACGCCGGCAACGATCGCCAGCGCCACCCAGACCGACAGCAGCCGCTCGAAGGTGCTCAGTCCCCCGGTGGTCTCCGGCGCCAGGTCGACGCTCGTTGCGACGGGGTGGGCTGGCTGGGCGTCAGGATCAGCCGGGGGGGCAGGATCCGTCCGGCGCTCGGACACGTGGTCTCCTCGGGCTTGGTCGGTACGAACGAGGTGCGCCATCGGCGTTCGACGATGCCCGGGAGAAGGTACCGGTTCAGTCAGAGGGCACAGCCGGAGCGCTGGTCGCCTCGTCGACCGGTGAGGCGTGCAGACGCAGCGCCTCGACGCCGGCGCCGAGCAGCGCGAGCCCGACCAGGGACACGCAGTAGGTGCTCCGCCCGCCGCTGTCGCTGACCTCCACCAGTCCCGACTCACGCAGGATGCGCAGATGCTCGGAGACCGTGGACTGCGCCAGCGGTAGCTCGTCGACGACCTCCCGGTTCACGCATGCTTGCCGTTCGGCGAGCAGTCGCAGGATGCGCAGCCGCGAGGGGTGGCCCAGCGCCCGGGCGAGCGCGGCCAGCGTGTCGTCATCGGGCGGCTGCAGGGCAGCCGGGGGCGGTGCTCCACATGCAGTGGGGACCCGGTCCGCGACCCCGGCACTCGTCATCGCCGTGACCCCTGATCGGCAGGCTTGGAGGGTATCCCGTGCGTGGCCTGATCTTGCGGCGGTCGCTCAGCCCGCCAGCCGCCGGGAGATGTCGGCGGCGAGCGCATCCATCCGGCGGCGGTTCACCCCGAGGTCCGAGCGCCCGACCCGCGAGGCCGACCGGTAGTGGATCTGCTCGTCGTCGATGAGCAGCTCGACGTCGTCCTTGAAGCGCAGCCAGCGTGAGGTGACCACCGCGTGGACGTAGCGCTCGTCGCGCTCCACCACCTCACAGCGTGGCAGCGTCTGCAGGGCCGTGAGCACCGCGGCCATCGCGCCCTCGGGCGACCCGGGGACGGGGATCGGCTCGGCGCGGTGGGTGGCATCGTCGGCCGGTGCCCGCGTCGACACGCAGTTGGGGCTCGACGGACAGGGCTTGAGCGAGCGGTCGGCCATCGCCGCACCTCCAGGCATCGACGGGCGCGAACACTACCCGGCACACGTGCCGGCGCCCCCGCCGGGAGCAACCGGTCGGGGGCGCCGAGTACGGGCAGGTCTGCCCGTGCTACTTCGTGTAGATCTCCTCGATGACGTGGGCGTACTTCTCGCCCACGACGTGGCGCTTGACCGACATCTTCTGGCTGAGCTCGACGCCGACCTCGAAGTCCTCGGGCAGGATCTTGAAGGTCCGGATCGACTCGGCCTTGGACACCGCCTGGTTGGCCTCGTCCACGGCCTTCTGGATCTCGGCGCGCAGCTCGGCGTCGTCGACGAGGTCGGCCACGCCCTTGCCCTGCTTGCCGTTGGCCTCGGCCCAGGTCGGGAAGGCTTCGGGGTCGATGGTGATCAGCGCGGCGATGAACGGCTGGCCGTCACCGATGACCATCGACTGGCTGACCAGGGCATGCGAGCGCATGCGGTCCTCGAGCACCGCGGGGGCGACGTTCTTGCCGCCGGCGGTGACCAGCAGCTCCTTCTTGCGGCCGGTGATCTTGACGAA
>SKJO01000132.1 GCA_007121975.1 Nitriliruptoraceae bacterium
CTGACCGGGCTGTTCCACGGCATCGTCACCATCGTGTGGAAGCGCGTCGACGGCCGCTGGGTCGAGGCGAGGTGGCACGCGTCGCTGCTCGACACCGAGCTGCCGGAGGGCTTCGGCCAGACCGCGGGATGACCAGGCTGCGCAAGCAGCGGTGACCGCGGTGCACGGCATGGCCCCGGTGCTCGCCGGGACGTAGCCTGCGGCCATGGAGCTCGACGAGGTGCTGCAAGTCCTCGACGCCCTCGAACGGGGGGGCGTTCGCTACGCGGTGTTCGGCGGGCTGGCCATGGCCGCCCACGGGTTCGATCGCGCCACCCGCGACCTCGACCTGTTCGTCCCCCCCGACGCGCGCAACATCGAGCGGTTGCGCAGCGCGCTGTCGAGCGTCTTCGACGACCCCGACATCCTGCAGATCACCGCCAGCGACCTGGGCGGCGACTACCCGGCGGTGCAGTACGGGCCGCCGGGGGTCGACCAGCAGGAGGATCGCTGACATACCGGTCACCCGACACCGCAGCGTCGAGGAGGTGCCGGAGCCCGAACGCGCCGGCAGCGCGCTTCAGGGGCTCGCCGCCGCCTGTGCCGCCTCGTCGCTGTCGGGGGCGTTCGGACACACGCGCCGCGCGCCGCGGGGTGTGCGCCGGTTCCGGTCGGTCGAGGAGGCCGATGCCCACCGCCAGGCGTGGGAGTCGGGCCGCGAAGACCCCGCAACCCGCAACGAGCCGGCCGGGCCGGCACCCCCGGGGTGACGGGTCACCCGGTGGGCTCGACCGGCTGGGCTTCGGCGGTGTGCAGGAACCCGGTCAGCAGCTCACCACACCGTTCGGGGTGCTCGAACCACAGGCCGTGCCCGCCGGGGAGGACCTCGAGCCGCCCCCGGGGCAGCCGTCCGGCCGCCCGCGCAGCGGCCTCGGGTGCCTGGACCTTGTCGTGCTCACCCCACAGCAGCAGCACCGGTGTCGGGCAGGTCTCGAGCTCTGCTTCGGTGACCTGCAGGTGGCGGTGCGGCGTGCGCCAGCGACACACGTCGAGCGACGCGTAGCTCGGCGCCGCCAGCGCGGTGGCCGTGCCCAGGGCCTCGAACAGCGCATCGGGTGCACCGACGACCGATCCCTGCCCGCCGATCGACGCGAGCATCCGACGGGTCATCCGCACCGACGGTGGTCGCGCGATGCTGGCCATCCGTCGCCCGAGCCAGCTGCTGGTCATCGCCATCTGCGCCGGCATCACGGCACCCGGCAGCGCGACCGCCGGCGCCGTGACCAGGGCGGTCGCGGCCACACGATCGGGCTGCTCAATGGTGTAGCGCAGCGCGTACCAGCCCCCCATCGAGGCTCCGATGAGCGACGCACGCGGCAGACCGAGCGCGTCGAGGACGCCGCCGACGAACGCGGTCTGGTGGCGGGCCAGGTCCACCGCACCCAGGTCCAGCGGGTCGGCGAAGCCACACCCCGGCAGATCGACCAGCAGCAGCGAGCGGCCCGGCAGGAACGCCAGCAGCGGCGCCCACACCGTCGAGGCGAGCGCACCCCCGTGCAGCAGCACCGTCGGCGGGCCCGATCCCAGCCGCACCACGCGGGTGGTGAACGGCAGATCCTGCAGGATCAACGGCTCCGAGGTGACCTCGACGCCGTAGTGGGCGAACACCTCCCCCTCGGCGGCCGCCAGGCGGGCCAGCTGCTCGGCCCGTCGCCGCTCGCGTGTGGTCATGCCGCCCTCCCGGCTCGCGTGCTCCTCGACGCCGAGGTTGCGGCAACCGGGACCCGATCGCCAGATGGCCAGCCCCTGCGCCCACGGGGGGCCGGCCGCACCTGCCGGGGTGGTGCGAACCGAACCCGCGAGCGTGGCCTCCACACGGACCTGCCCGTGCGACGGCCTGCCGTGAGCGGCGCCCCGAGCCGCTTGGCGTGCGAGCGTTCACTCCTCGCGTCGGGAGCAGCTGACCGCCATCTGATATGATAGAACGTATGAGCATCATCGACTCGCTGAAGGACGCGCGGCACCAGCGATCACTCACGCAACGAGATGTCGCCCAGCGTTCGGGCATGTCCCAGCCGGCCCTCGCCGCCCTCGAGGCTGGCCGGGGCAACCCGACACTCGACACGCTGGAGCGCTGGGCGAGAGCTCTTGATGTGGAGCTTCTGGCGGCGCCCCGCGGCCTCGACCCGCTCGTGGAGGTTGCTGAAGCTCTGCCCGGAGCAGACGACGCGACCGCGTTCCGGCTCGCGCTCGAGTTGCTCGACCGACTTCGCGAGATGAGCGCGTACGAGTTGACGGTCGTCGTCTCGCGGAGCCCCACCGGGTCCAGCACGGCACGTCACGACGCACTCATGGCTGCCATCGTGGAGTTGGTCTGCATCGAACGCGGTGTCCGTGTTCCCGCCTGGTGCGATGAACCGGTCGCGTCTCCGATGTGGTGGGTCTCACCGCTGCCCTCCGCGCGGCGTCACGCCCTGGCAACCTGTCCGGCCCCGTTCCGCGCACGGGGCATCATGATCGACGAAGCGGACGTGATGCGCGCATGAGCGCCCCTTTGGTCGACCGTGGCGGCGTCGACCACGGCGACGCCCGGGGTGTCACAGCCGGCGGCGTGGATCGCGCCGGACCGTGGTGACGGGCCGCGCGCGGAGACGTCCACCAGCGAGCCGTCGGGGCTGACGTCGAGGATGTCGGGGGTCCCGGCCACGTCGGCGTAGCGGGCGACGACCTCGATCACCGGCCCGGACCAGTTCGGCGCGGCGCGCTCATCGGTGCCCGACACCCCGCCGCTGGCCTCGACGACCTCGGGATCGAAGGCGGGGGTTCAGCCGGTCAGGAACCGCAGCACCTGCTGGTTGAACTCGCGCTCCTCGAACGCCGCGTGTCCGCGACCGGTCGTGAGATCCAACTCGCCGTTGGGGAGGCGTTCGGCGAACTCCTCGCTGGAACCGGGGCCGACAACCTCGTCGTCACGGTCACCGATGACCAGCAGATCCACGATCTGCGGGTGATCGATGGCCAGGAACTGCGCGATCATCCCCCCCTCCCCCCCGGGGGACGCCGAGGATGGGTGCCTTCTCGATGCCTCGGCGTTCGCA
>SKJO01000407.1 GCA_007121975.1 Nitriliruptoraceae bacterium
CGACCTCAACCGCGATCAGCTCAACTGGCACGCCGAGGTCGCCTTCCTGACCTGACCGAACCGCATGATCCTTGAGCTACGGGCCGCAGCCGATGCTCACGGCCCAGAGGGCCCTCTGGGCCGTGCGGCAGGGTTCTAGGCTCAGGGTGCGAACGGGGCGCCGCATGATCACCATCGACGGGACCGTTCGGCATTCCTCGCAGGACCTGCTGGCGTTCGTGCGCTGTGAGCGGCTCACGGGCCTGCGTCGAGGTGGGATCCGACCGGCGGCTGCGCCCGACGGTGCGGCCGGCGGACACGAGCCGAGCCTGGACGACGTGGTCGTCGAGTCCGGCCATCGGCATGAGGAGGCGATCCGGCAGTGCTACGCCGCCGAGGTCGGCGAGGTGGTGAGCGTGGACGTCACCGACCGGTCCCCGGCCGGGGTGCTCGCCGCGGCGCAGCAGACGCAGCAGCTGCTCGCGGCCGGGGTGCCGGTGGTCCATCAGGGGGTACTGCTCGACGACCACTGGATGCGCTACGCGGACCTCCTTGTCCGCGTCGAGCAGCCCTCCTGGCTGGGTGCGCATCGCTACGAGGTTTCCGACGCCAAGCTCAGCCGGGAGCTGAAGGCCGCCGCGCTGGTGCAGACCTCGCTGTACTCCGTGCTGGCCGCCCGGCTGCAGGGTGCGCTGCCACACCGGCTGCACCTGGACCTCGGTGGCGGGCAGCCGCGGGTCACCCGCCCAACAGCCCGGTCGGTGGCCTACACCCGACGGCTGATGGGCCGCTACCTGGCTGATGTGGCCTCAGACACCGGGCGCCTGGCCGACCCCGCGCCGGTGCCATGGTGCAGCTCGTGCGAGTTCCTCCCGCAGTGCGACGCGTGGTGGCGCGAGCGTGACGATGTGGTGGCTGTCGCCGGGTTGCGCAGCACCCAGCGCACCCGGCTGAGGCAGGCGGGCATCACCACGATGGCTGAGCTGGCCTCATTGGCGCCGGGTGCCGGGCAGCTTCGCGTGCCGGGCATCGGTACCCGCACCCTCGCCGGGCTCGCCGCCCAGGCCGCGTTGCAGGTCACCACCCGGCAGCAGCCGCCCGAAGCCGACGGACAGCTGCTCCCGGCCGTCGAACGGCTACCCCCGTCCTACGACCAGGGCGGGCAGCTGCAGCAGCTCGGCCTGCTCGGCCTGTCCACACCCAGCCCCGGCGACGTGTTCTACGACATCGAGGGCAACCCCCTGCTCGAACCCGACGGGCTCGAGTACCTGCACGGGATCTGGCTTGGGCAGGACCCCCACACAGGTACCTCAGGCTTCGAGCAGGGCGGCGGGCACCGCAACCAGAGCTTCCTCTGGGCCTGGGCCGACAACCACACCGAGGAGCGCCGCGCGCTGGAGCTCGTCGTCGACCTGCTGGTCGAACGGATGGCGGCCTACCCCGACGCCTGCATCTACCACTACGCCCCCTACGAGACCGCGGCGCTGTTCCGCCTCGCCCAGCGGCACGCCACCCGGGAGGCGCAGCTCGACCATCTGCTACGCGACGGACGGTTCGTGGACCTGTACGCGACCGTGCGCCAGGGGCTGCGGGTCGGTGCCGAGTCCTACTCGCTCAAGACCCTCGAGCGGCTGTACCTGACCGACGGCCGCCACGGGGAGGTCGCCCAGGCAGACGACTCCATCGTGCAGCACCACCTCTACCGGGAGGCGACCCCCGAGCTCGCAGCCCGCATCCGTACACGGATCGTGGAGTACAACCAGGAGGACTGCCGCTGCACCGCGCAGCTGCGTGACTGGCTCGAGGACCACCGCGCCGCCCTGCTCGCCGAGCACGGCCTGCCCGCCGACCTGCGCCCCATGGTGTGGACCAGCCCGACCGACCCGGACCACGACGACACGCACGGTGAGGAGCAGTGGCGGGTCGAGGCCTGCCGCACCCGTGCCGGGCACGCCCACCCTGCCGAGCGTGAGGCCTGGCAGACGCTGGCCGGCCTCGCCGGCTGGCACCGGCGGGAGCACAAGGCCACCTGGGCGCACTGGTACCGCAGCATCGAGGTGGCGGATGTCACCGAGGCCGAGGCCTCGAGCCACCTGCTCGGTGGCCTGCGACGCGACACGACCGGGCCGACCGCCGGGGCGGGCACGGTGCGCTACCGCGTCGCCGACCAGGACCACCGCATCGAGCCCGGCGACCGCCTGCTCGACCTTTCCGCCGCGACCAGCCCCGGCGCAGATCCGCCCCCGGCGCAGATCCGCCCCCGGCGCTCGGCAAGGTCACCGCCATCACCACCGACCCCGCGACGGGCGAGCTGCTCGTCGACATCGAGGAAGCGGCGGCCCACATGCCCGCCGAGGTGGCCGTGGCCGCCTCCAAACCCGACAGCTACCCGGACGCGAGCCTCATCGCGTCCCTGCACCGGACCATCGACGAAGCCCTTCAGGGCGGGCTCGGACGTCGCGGCGCAGCCCTCGACCTGCTGCAGCGTCGGGTTCCCACCGCCCTCACCGACGTCCGCGACCCCGACCCCCGAGTCCGCGCGATCAAGGTCGCACGCCAGGCACAGCCGGGCGTGCTCGCGATCCGGGGGCCACCCGGCACCGGCAAGACCGAGCTCGCAGCCCGCCTGCTCGTCACGCTCGTGCACGACGGCCTACGGGTCGGCATCACCGCCCTGAGCCACAACGCCATCTCCGAGGTCGTGCAGCGCGTGATCGCCTCGGCCAGCCCCGACCATCCCCTACGCATCGGGCAGGCCCCGAAGACCGGACCCACCGCCGCGCAACGACGCCGGCTCGCCGCGACCTTGTCACGTCCCGGCGCAAGCCTGACCCTAGAGCCCTCCGCAACCATCGCCGCGAAGGTCGACCACTTCGACATCGCGGCCGGCACCGTGTGGCTGTGGTCCCGGCCCGAGCTCGTCGGCAAGATCGACGTGCTGCTCATCGATGAGGCATCCCAGCTCTCCCTGGCTAACGCGATGGCTGCCGCAGCCGCAGCCGACCGGCTCATCCTGGTCGGTGACCCCCGGCAGCTGACCCAACCCTCCCGTGCGGCGCACCCCGGCGACGCCGCCAACTCCGCACTCGACCACC
>SKJO01000152.1 GCA_007121975.1 Nitriliruptoraceae bacterium
CGACCTCGATGGTCAGCCGGTCGGCACGCTCACGCTCAACGACGACAGCTGCGTCTGCGGCAACAGCAACAACGACGACATCGACCCCCCGTGGTGACCGCCGGGGGTCGCCACGCTCAGCTCGGCTCGTCGGCGGCTTCGTCGAGCCCCCCGGCAGCGACTTCGCCGGGCGCGTTGGACGCGTCCGGCGCGTCGTGCTCATCCGGCGCGTCGAACAGCACGGCGTCGGGGGCCGGTTCGTCGTCCTCCGGCGTGGCCCGTGAGCGGGCATCGCGCCGCTGCTCGGCGCGGTGGCGCGACAGGGCCGTGCGCCGCCGCTCGTGGGCAGGTCGGTAGGACATCAGGGCATGGGTCAGCGGCAGGAGGCCAAGCGCCAGGACCACGTCACCGATCGAGACGATCGATCGCAGCACCGGGATCGCCCAGATGTCCCCGAGCCAGGGCAGCACGGTGGCGTCGGTCATCAGCGTGTGCTTGCCGACCGGGATGCGCGTGCCCTCGAGGCCGAGCGCGTCGATCGCTGCCGGGTCCACCGGCATCCCGCCATTGGCGGCGATCACCGTGGCGTTGAGCGCGAGTCCGGCACTGATCAGCAGCATGCCCGGCAGGTGCCAGTTGCGCAGCACCCAGATCAGCACCAGCGCCTGGCTGCCCACCAGCGCCACCGTCACCGCCACCTCGCCGTCCACGATCAGCCGTTGGCGCGCGGCGAACTCCACCCCGAACTGCACCGCCAGGCCGACGAACAGCAGCCCGGACCAGTGCAGGGGCGCGTTCGCGATGCGGTGCAGGCGCCCACCCCGCAGGTAGGACACCAGCACGGCCAGGACCAGCACGGTCAGGGTGAAGGGCACGGTGGCCTCACGGGCCTCGCGGAGGATCGGATGGGGAACGGATGGGGATCGTGCCATGCGCGGCTCCTATCCTCCAGCATTCCGCGACCGAGGAGGCGTTGGTGAGCGTGATCCGCCAGCAGCAGGGTCAGGTGCTGACCCTCACGATCAACCGGCCCGAGGCGCGCAACGCCCTGAACCCCGAGGTCCTCGAAGGGCTGATCGACGGGTTCGCGGCGGTCGGAGAGCTCGACGACGTGCGGGTGGTCGTCCTGACCGGTTCGGGCGATCGCGCGTTCTGCGCCGGGGCCGACCTCGCCGGAGGGCTCACCGCCGACGCCAGCATCATCGACCAGCACGAACAGCGCGGAATGCTGCGCCGGCTGTTCGAAGCGGTCGAAGCTCTCGAGGTGCCGTTGGTCGGCCGGATCAACGGCCATGCCCTGGCCGGCGGGCTCGGGGTGGCGCTGGCCTGCGACCTGCTGATCGCCGCCGACGACGCCGCTTTCGGCACCCCCGAGGTGCGGGTGGGGCTGTGGCCCTACGTGATCTCGGCGTTGATCGTCGAGCACGTCGGGCCCAAGCGCGCGCTCGAGCTGATGATGACCGGTGAGCGGCTCACGGCTGCCGAGGCAGAGCGGTGGGGGCTGGTCAACCGGGTGGTGCCCCGCGACGAGCTCGACACGGCCGTGGATGCGCTCGTCGCCCAGCTGCTCGCTGGCGCACCGCTTGCGCTGGCACTCGGGCGTCGCTCGTTTCACGAGGCCCGGTCGATGTCGCCCCGGGCCGCGATGGCCTACCTGCACGGCATGCTCGATCTCACGGTGCAGACCGAGGACGTCGCCGAGGGCATCGGGGCCTTCTTCGCCAAGCGGGAACCGCAGTGGAAGGGACGCTGAGCTGCCGGGGGCGCTCGCGACGGGCCCCGGCCCGCCCTGGGCTGACTACCCTTCCCGCCCATGGCTGATTCCACTCCCGATCGCGCCGAGGGCGGCGCATCCCAACCTGCGGGTGGGGGAGGCCGGCGTGGGTCGGGGCAGGGACGTGGCGGGGGGCGCCCACGCCAGGGATCCGGGAACCCGGCCGGTGGCCAGGCATCCAAGGGCCAGTCGGGAAAGGGCAAGGCCGGCGGCCAGGGCGGCAAGGGCCAGGGTGGCAAGGGCCAGGGTGGCAAGGGCCAGGGTGGCAAGGGCCAGGGAGCCAAGGGCAAGGCGGCCCGCGGCGGTGCGCGCGCCGACGGCATCGACGAGACCGTGGCCGAACTCGCCGGGCCGCTCGGTCGTGTGCTCGAGCGGTTGCCCGCCACCCAGCGCCGGGTGCTGGAGCTGCGCATGGGACTGGCCGACGGCCACCCCCACGACCTCGCCGACACCGCCCGGGCCATGGGCATCTCGCTGGGGGAGGCCCGCGAGATCGAGCAGCGCGCTTTCGAGCACATCCGCGAGGCCGTCCCGCTGGACCAGCTCCAGCGCTTCCTGCAGCGCTAGGTCGCGGACGGTGTCCTCGTTGCAGGAGCTGGTGGAGAACCGGGCCGGGTTGTTCGGCGCTGCGGTCGACACCCTGCAGGTGCTCACCTCCGACTGGCAGATCCTCGCCGATCTGTCCTTCTCCGACCTGCTGATGTTCTGCCGCAACCCCGAGACCTGGGAGCTGACGGTCATCGCGCAGATGCGGCCCTACACCGCGCAGACCGTGCACCACGAGGATCTGGTCGGCCGCACCTTCGGCGCGGACCAGCGGCCGACGGTCCGCCGGGCCTTCGAGCAGCGGCGCATCATCCGTGACGGCGACACCGACTGGTCCTCAGGCGTGCCGGTGCGCGAGGAGGCGATCCCGATCCCCTACGACGGGGAGGTGATCGCGGTGGTCACCCGCGAGGCCAACCTGTCCACGGTGCGCTCGCCCTCCCGGCTGGAGCTGACCTACCTGCAGGCGGCCGATGAGCTGTCCCAGATGCTGGCCGAGGGGGCGTTTCCGTTCCCCGGCGAGGACCCGGAACGTGAGCTCGCGCCCCGGGTCGGTGACGGGCTGCTGCGCATCGACCCCGACGGCATGGTGGTCTACGCCTCGCCCAACGCCATCAGCGCCTACCGCCGGCTCGGCGTGCTCGACAATGTGGTCGGTCGCAACCTCGCCGCCTACGACCTCGACGACGAGGCCGTGCTCGAGGCGCTCGCCGACGGCGATCCCCTCGAGTCCGAGGTCGAGGCCCGGGGTGCGGTGGTGCTGC
>SKJO01000056.1 GCA_007121975.1 Nitriliruptoraceae bacterium
CCGAGGTGATGTTCTCCGCGATCTGTGCGCTGCCGGCCGCCGCCTCCCCGACGCTCTGGGCGATCTCGTTGGTGGTGGCGGTCTGCTCCTCGACCGCCGAGGCGATCGTGGTCTGCATGTCCGCGATCCGCTCGATCACCGCGCCGATCTCGCCGATCGCGGTCACCGCCGCCGACGAGTCCTGCTGGATCGCCGCGATCCTCGACGAGATCTCCTCGGTCGCGCTCGCGGTCTGGTTCGCGAGCTCCTTGACCTCGCCGGCCACCACCGCGAAGCCCTTGCCCGCCTCACCCGCACGCGCCGCCTCGATCGTGGCGTTGAGCGCCAGCAGGTTGGTCTGCTCGGCGATCGAGGTGATCACCTCGATGACCCGGCCGATCTCGGCGGACGACGCCCCGAGTGCCTCCACCTTGTCGTTGGTGTCCCGCGCGGTCGTCACCGCCCGGGAGGCGACCTCGGAGGCCTCCGACGACGACTGTGCGATCTCGCGCACGCTGGCCGACATCTCCTCGACCGCCGTGGCCACCGTCTGGACGTTGGACGACACCTGCTCGCCCGCAGCCGCCACGACGTTGGCCTGCGCCGCGGTCTCCTGCGCCACCGACCCCACCTGGGCCGAGACCGCGGACAGGTCGGTCGAGGAGGCATCGAGCGCGCCAGAGGAGTGACCGAGCTGGGCACCGATCTGGCGGGCGAGGTACCAGCCGAGCCCGATCGCTGCGGCCGTGATGGCCGCGAGCACGAGCCAGCCGATGATCCGGGTCGTGCGGTAGGCCGCGGCGGAGTCCTCGACCTGCTGCGCTGCCCGGGCGTCGTTGATGCCGATGTAGGTGTCGAGCAGCTCGAACGCGCGCAGGGTGTAGGGCGTCGCGCGCTCGTTGAACTCCTCCTGCGCCAGGTCGACGTCTCCATCGATCAGATGGTCGGTTCCGACCTCCCACGAGGCGCGCTGCACGATGAAGACCTCCGCCAGCTCCTCCAGCAGCTCGCGCTGCTCCGCATCCGCGGCGCGCTGCGTGAGGTCGGCCACGAGGTCCTCGTACTCCTGGAGCAGCTCGCGGTTGCGCTCCTGGAAGGCCTCCTGCTGCGGTTGGTCGCCGACCGCGCCCTGGATGCGCCGGATGTTGAGCGCCATCTCGGTGACCAGGCCACGTGCCATCAGCCCGTCGCGCACGGTGGTCAGGTTCTCGGTGTAGAGCACCCGGGTGCCCTCGTTGGTGACGCCCACCCGGGAGATCAGGAACATCCCCAGCAGGACGATCAGCACGGCCACCACGACGAAGCCGCCGATCAGGCGGTGTCGCAGCGGTCGGGTGGACAGGCCGGTCGAAGTGGTTGCCACGGCGCGCTCCTAGGTTGCGTCCGACTCCCTGAGCAGGTGGTCGGCCGAGAAACCAGGGACTTAAGCCTGAATGCACCGAACGGCTCGTGAGTGGGGTCGTGATGGCGGGGTCCGTGGCACGGACGGGTTGAGCCGTCGGGCCGATGTCTTGGTGACGGCCTGAGGGTGGTCTGTGGGCCGGATGTGGGCATGCCGACGGGCCCGGAGCTGGGTCCGGGTGGTGGGGCCGGTGGGGTCTGTGCGGACGGTTCGGACGGCGGGATGTGGGGTCAGGTGGGTGCGGGGATTGCTGCGATCCTGACCATGGCGGCCTCGAGGGCTGTGTGCCAGGGCCAGTTGGTCGGTGCTCGAAGCTTGAGGCGTCTGGCGGAGTGCACGAGCCGGGCAGGCATTGACACCAGCTTGGTGCGGAAGGTCTCGGTGGTTGCTCCTGCCCAGCTGTCGCCGGCGGCGGCCAGCGTCCAGCGGGCGAGGTTGTGGGAGAGCACGGCCAGGGCGAGCCAGGCGGCGTTGGCGGTGAAGATCCCGGAGGGCACATGCGCGAGCCCGCCGGCTTTGAGGTCACGGATGGCGAGTTCGACCACCGCGTGGGCCCGATGGTCTGCCTCGATGGCGAGTGTGTCGCCTTCGCGGTCGGTGAGGATGGCGTGGTAGTCGAACACCACGTCCAGGGCGAGTTGCGAGCCGGGGGTGGGCCGGACCCTGCGTACGATCAGGCGTAGGGTGACCTCGTCCTTGGTCTTCTTGAATGCGGTGTAGGTCGTCTCGGCCACGTCCGCGCCGCCCTCGAGCCAGTAGGGGATCGGGACCCACGCGCTTTCGGGAATCTGGTCGATAGCGGCACGGATTGCCTTGATTCCGGTCTTGACGGTGACTGAGAACGCGACGTCGTGATCTTGGCAGGCGGTGACAAACGCACGCGAGTAGAACGCCGAGTCGGCCCGGAAGGTCAGCTTGCCTGTCGCGCCCGCCTGACGGATCCGGCTGATGGTTTCACGTACGAACGTGCCGGCTCCGCGGGCTGCGCCGGCGTTACCGCCCCGCATCCGGGCATGCAACACCTCACCGGTACCGGCCAGCGTGGCGAGCAGCGGGTGATAGCCACGCACCTTGGTGTAGCCGAACCGGGCGCCCTGCTTGGCGGTGCCGTACACCTCACAGATCGTGGAGTCGAAGTCGACGGTGAGATCCGCATCCAGATCCGGGCCGAGCCCAGCCTGCCACGCCCGGGCGAGCACGTGACGGGAGACCTTGTCGAGCATCCGAACGCTCGCCCAGATGAACCCGCGTAGCCAGGTCCCGATCGTGGACGGTGCCCGGCCCTGATCGAACACCTCACCACCCGCTCCCGCCCGCAGCACATCCACGTCAGCGATCGAGTCGCCACCGGCGAGCATCGCGCCGATCACCGTCATCGCCTTGGTGCCACCGTTGGCACGGCCGGCCGCATCGGCGGGCAGCCTCAGATGCTCGTCGACGAGTTCAGCGACTTCGAGTTTCTGGGCCAGTGCGGCGGGTGCGAGCAGCCCCGCGTTAGCGACCAGGTTGTCCTCGTCGAAGGTCGTTTCGATCGCGGCCAGATTGTGCGATGATCGCATCTGGGAGATGCCCTCTCTTCTCGATTCCATGCGGTCTTAGACACCCGCATTATCGCAGATCAGAGGGCATTTCTCGTGCAACCGATGTCGCGTTCATCCCCAACGAATCGGTGGATCCAGG
>SKJO01000170.1 GCA_007121975.1 Nitriliruptoraceae bacterium
CGCGAAGATCACCCTGCACCTCGACGACGGCGGATCGATCGCCGACGCGCGGTTCCACGTGACCGAGTTCCGCGGCTTCGAGGAGTTCTGCCGTGGCCGGCCGCTGGACGAGATGCCGGCGCTGACCGCCCGCACCTGCGGGATCTGCCCGGTCAGCCACCTGCTGGCGGGCGCCAAGGCCACCGATGCGCTGTGTGCGGTGCGCATCCCGCCACCCGCGGTCCTCCAGCGGCGCCTGGCCAACCTCGGCCAGATCGTGCAGTCCCACGTGCTCAGCTTCTTCCACCTGTCGGCCCCCGACCTGCTGCTGGGCATGGAGTCGGACCCGGCCGCCCGCAACGTCTTCGGGCTGATGGCCGCCGAGCCCGAGATCGTGCGCCGCGGCATCCGGCTGCGGCAGTTCGGCCAGGAGGTCATCGCCTCGGTCGCCTTCGACAAGATCCACGGCGGCGGGATCGTCACCGGCGGGGTCGCCGAGCCGTTCACCACCGCCAAGCGTGATGCGGTGGTCGCCTGGCTCGACGAGGTGCACGCCTCGGCGCTGGCCACCTGGGACCTGCTGTGGTCGGTCACCGACCAGTTCGCCGACGAGATCGCGATCTTCGGGGACTTCGACAGTCTCTACCTGTCGCACTGCCTGCCCGACGGGACCTGGGAGCACATCGACGGCGACCTGCGCATCACCGGCGCCGACGGCCAGATCGTGGTCGACCAGTTCGATCCGGCGGACTACCTCGACCTGCTCGGCGAGTCGGGCAAGACCGACTCCTACCTCAAGGCCCCCTACTACAAGCCCTACGTCGACGGTGACGACCCCCGCCCGGGCATGTACCGGGTCGGGCCGCTGGCCCGCATCAACAACGCCGAGCGTTTCGGGACCCCCGACGCCGACGCCCGGCTGGCGACGCTGCGTGAGCGCTTCGGGCGCACCGCCACCTCGGCGTTCCTCTACCACCACGCCCGGGTGCTCGAGGTGATCGCCTCCATCGAACGCATCGCCGCGCTGATGGACGATCCGGAGCTGCTGACCTGGCCGGTGCGGGCCGAGGCCGGCGTCAACGCCCTGCGCGGGGTGGGGGCCTCCGAGGCGCCCCGTGGCACGCTGTTCCACGACTACTCGGTCGACCGGCAGGGACTGATCACCGGCGTCAACCTGGTGATCGCCACCGGCCAGAACGACCTGGCGATCAACCGCACCATCACCGACATCGCCCGCGCCTACGTCAAGGGCCCCGACGACCTCACCGACGGTGCGCTCAACCGCATCGAGGCCGGGGTGCGCGCCTATGACCCGTGCCTGTCGTGTTCGACGCACGCGGTCGGCCAGATGCCGATGGTGGTCGAGCTCGTCGCGCCCGACGGCGAGGTCATCGCGCATCGGCGTCGGGACTGAAGCCGGTCCTGGTCGTGGGCATCGGCAGCCTGCTGCGCGGTGACGACGCGGCCGGCCACGCCGTGGCCGAGGCGCTTGCCGCGCTCGAGTACGACGACGTCGAGGTGGTGCGGGTCCACCAGCTCACGCCCGAGCTCGCCACCGAGCTCGAGGGCCGATCGCTGGTCGTGTTCGTCGATGCCGCGGTGGACACCGACCGGGTGCGCCTGACCCCGCTGGCCACCGATACCTCGGGCCGGCTGCTCACCCACCACCTCGGCCCGGCCGGACTGCTGGGGCTGGCCGCCGGGCTCGGCACCGCCCCGCGGGCCGCGACGCTGGTCAGCGTGCCGGTCCACGACCTCAGGCTCGGCACCGAGCTGTCCGCGCAGACCCGTGCGCACCTCGAAGAGGCCGTCGAGGCGGTCGTGGCGCTGCTCGACCACTAGCCTGATCCGGGAGCCGTCATCGTCGTCACCACCGCCTGCTCCCGGGAGGGACCCGCATGCCAGAAGCCGTCATCGTCGCGACCGCACGCACCCCGATCGGCCGGGCCTTCAAGGGCTCGATGACGGGGCTGCGCGCCGACGACCTCACCGCCACCATCGTGCAGGCCGCGATGGACAAGGTCCCCTCCCTGTCGCCCGACGACCTCGACGACCTGCACCTGGGCTGTGGGCTGCCCGGCGGCGAGCAGGGCTTCAACATGGGTCGGGTGGTGACCGAGCTGCTCGGCTGGCGCGTGCCGGGCACCACCATCACCCGCTACTGCTCCTCGAGCCTGCAGACCACCCGCATGGCCTTCCACGCCATCAAGGCCGGTGAGGGCGACGCGTTCATCTCCGCCGGGGTGGAGATGGTCTCGCGGTATGCCAAGGGCAACTCCGACTCGCTGCCCGACACCATGAACCCCCGCTTCGCCGAGGCACAGGCCCGCACCAAGGCCCGTGCCGAGCAGGGCGCGGACTCCTGGGAGGAGTCCGAGGAGCTCTCCGACGTCTACATCCCGATGGGCGACACCGCCGAGAACCTCGCGCTGCTCAAGGGCGTGTCGCGCGAAGCGATGGACGACTTCGCCTTCGAGTCGCAGCGCCGCTACGCCGCCGCGGCCGAAGCCGGCTTCTGGGCGCGCGAGATCACCCCGATCGAACTGCCCGACGGCTCCACCCTGGCCACCGACGACTCGCCGCGGGTCGCCGACCGGTCCAAGATGGCCACCCTCAAGCCGGTGTTCCGACCCGACGGGCGGATCACCGCCGGCAACGCGTGCCCGCTCAACGACGGGGCGGCGGCCGTGATCGTGCTCAGCGACACCAAGGCCGCCGAGCTCGGCCTGAAGCCGCTGGCCCGGGTGGTGTCCACCGGGGTGTCGGCCCTCGACCCCGAGATCATGGGCTACGGCCCGGTCGATGCCTCCCGGCAGGCACTCGCGCGGGCGGGCATGACCATCGACGACGTCGACATCGTGGAGATCAACGAGGCCTTCGCCGCGCAGGTCATCCCCTCGGCCCGCGATCTCGGCATCGACTTCGAGCGGCTCAACCCGCACGGCGGCTCCATCGCCGTGGGCCACCCGTACGGCATGACCGGGGCGCGGATCACGGGGACGTTGCTCAACGGGCTGCGGCACCGTGACGGCACGCTCGGGCTCGAGACCATGTGCGTCGGTGGCGGTCAGGGCATGGCC
>SKJO01000442.1 GCA_007121975.1 Nitriliruptoraceae bacterium
CCCGGCCGAGCCGGTGTGGATGTGGGCGTGGTGTGCATGGTTGGGCACCGGCCGGTTCGCAGCCAGATCGACACACCGACGGAAGCCGACCAGCGACAGGACCCCCTCGACCAGACCGACATCGGGGTGGATCAACAGCATGTGCGGGTGCGGCGCAGGGCCGCCCTCGGAGGGCGGGCCTGCCGGCCCTCCGGCGGCGAGGGTCGGTCCGGCGAGCACGCCGACGGTCAACGCCAACGTCAGCCCGAGGATCAGGGTGGTTCGTCGCATCGTGCTTCCTCTCTGTTGCATGGTGGTTCCTCTCTGGTGTCACGGGAGGTCTGGTCGCTGAAGGCGCGGACGGGGCGCCTGGATCACTCGACGATCAGCTGCGCGGACATGAACTCGTGGCCCGGGATGTCGCAGATCACCTCGTAGGTGCCTGGTGCGAGGTCGACCGTGAAGCGCACGGCGGTCGTCGCCGGCAGCTCGACGTCCAACGACGTGCCGAGAACGGTGTAGGTGTGGCGGAACCGGTCCCGGTTCTCGAGGTGGATCGCGCCGCCCGGCGGAACGGTCAGACTCGCGGGGAAGGCTGCGTCGGTGAGTTCGGCCACCACGTCCCCAGCGATCTCGCTGGCGGACACCGTGGTGGTCACCGCGACGCCCGACACGACGAGGCTGACCGCGAGCAGCGCCACCACCAGGGTGGCGACGCGCCGACCGAGCGCCGGGGATGCCTCACGCCACGCACCGATCGCGGCGACCACAGCAGCCGTACGGCCGAGGAGCGCGATCGCGGCATGGGTGAAGTCGATCGGGGAGCTCGGGTGTGGCAGGTGCGCAGCGACGAAGGGCAGCATCGCCACCAGGAGCAGCAAGCTCGTCAACCCCAGGACCGCCACGCCACCCCGCCGGAAGCGCGGCAGGAGGCCGACCCCGATCACGGTCAGGACCGCGCCAGCCAGGAGCGGCGGGATCACCTCGCCGATCAGGGCCAGGAACACCAGGTCGTAGGCGGCGACGACCGTGACGCTCGCGACGAGCAGTCGGCGCCAGATCCCCCATGGCCCAGGCGACGGTCCGACGCGACCCTCGGTTCGTGGCTCGGTGGTCGCCATGGCTGGAGCTCCGTCGATCCCGTGGTGCCGGAAGGTCCGGCTGCCCAGCGCAGCATCCGACGACGACCCCGGTCCCGACAGGGAGCCCACACCCGAACCGAGGTGTGGTTGACCGCACCCCACCACGGGGGTCAGCCACGTCGTCGCCCCCGACCCTCAGGGGCAAGGTGGTCGGCAAGGTGATCCCCGACGACGGGGCACCCACCCGACACCCCGACCGCCGCGACCGACCTCGTCGGTCTGTACCGCGCCGCTGCCGAGGCCGTACGGCTGTGGGACGCGACACTCCCCAAGGGGCGACGGACCTGCGATGATGGCGATCATGGACTCCAGTGAGGTCCGTCCATCACCCGCGGGCGGGCATCCGACCGGGGCCGAGGGTCATCAGCGCCGTGGGGACGCGCCTTCGACGCCGGCCCTGACCGTCCTGGCCTCCACCGGTACGGCGCTGGTGCTCGTGGCCTTCGGTTGGATGCTGGCTCGGGGGCGACCGGTCGAGGCCTTCTACGGCTGGTGGATGTTCCACAACGGGCCGCCGGCGGTGCTCGTCCTCTGGCTGGGACGGCTGATCCTGCGTCGGCGTCCGGGGAACGGCGCCGGCCGTGTCCTGCTCGTCAGCGGAACCGCCTCTGCCATACACGTGCTCGTTGCGGCTGGAGCCGACGCCGGGTTCGCCGCGGCCGGCATCGCGTTGGACCCAGAGGTGGCGTTCCGACCCGCGGACCTGCCGCTGGCGGTGTCGATCCCCTTGTGGGTGACGACGTGGCTGTGGCTGGTCATCGCGGTGCCCCTGATCGTGTGGCTCCCCGCGATCTTCCCGGACGGGAGGCTGCCGGGGCCGCGCTGGCGGTGGCTACCCGTGACGGCGACGCTCGGCACGCTGCTCCTGGCCGTTGCCCACTCGATCGTGGCCTGGCCGACACGTCGCATCCCCATCACACAGGACGAGTTCCCACTGGACCACGACGCGGTGACCGCGACCTTGGCCAGCGCAGGTGGGGTCCTGGTCCTCGTCAGCGCGCTCGGGGCCATCGCTGCGCTCGTGGTGCGGTGGCAGCGCACGCCACTGGATCAGCGAGGGCAGTTCCGCGCCGTCGGGACCGCCGCGATCCTGCTGGCGGTGGTCGGCACGGTCACCTGGCCGTGGCAGCAGATCTGGGCGCCGGCCATCCTGCTGCTCATCCTGATCCTGTTGGCGACCTACGCGCTGGCAGCTGCCCGCTACCGCGTGCACGATCTGGACCCGTTCCTGGGTCGCGCGGCCGTCGCCACGATCCTGGCCGCAGGCATCACCGCGGCCTACGTCGCGATCGTGGTCGGCATCGGCGCACTGATCGGTGGTCGGGCGGAATCGACCCTGCTCCCACTCGTCGCGGTGGCGGTCGTCGCGGTGCTGGTCGAGCCGGCGCGACGAAGGGCTCGCCACCTCGTCGATCGGCTCCTCTACGGGCAGCACACCGACCGCGACCACGTGTTGTCAAGGCTCGCCGAACGGACCGCGCGGCCCGGCACCGGCCAGGAGGCGCTCGTCGACGTCGCGGACCTGCTGCTGCGCTCGACCGGTGCCAACCGGGCGGAGGTGTGGGTGGACCGCGACGGGGAGCTCGTCCTCGGTGCTGCCAGCGGTGCCGACCACCTCGACACGCCCGTCCTGCGGGAGGCGGTCGTCCACCACGGCGACCGGCTCGGCGAGATCCGACTGCACGCCGAGGTAGCCGGTGACCTCTTCCGTGACGCCGAGAAGGTGGTCCAGGACGTCGCGCGGTTGCTCGGAGTGGTGCTACAGAACCAGCACCTGACCGAGGAGCTCCGGGCGCAACTGACCGAGTTGCGCGGGTCCCGACAGCGGCTCGTCACGATCCACGACCAGGCACGGCGAGAGCTCGAACGCGACATCCACGACGGCGCCCAGTCGCAGCTGATCGCGCTGAAGGTCCGGGTCGGGCTCGCCCGCACCC
>SKJO01000006.1 GCA_007121975.1 Nitriliruptoraceae bacterium
ACACTGCCCACCGCATCCGGGAAGCTCTCCGAACCCGGCTCGAGCGCCAGGGCCCGGAACAGGAAGGTCGCCATCTGTCCGCGGGTGACGTCATCCCCCGGCCGGAAGGTGCCATCGGGGAACCCGGCGGTGATCCCCGCCGCCGCCACCGCCGCGATGCCGTCCTCATGCACACTGCCCACCGCATCCGGGAAGCTCTCCGAACCCGGCTCGAGCTGCAGCGCCCGCGTCAGGAAGGTCGCCATCTGCCCGCGACTGACCACCTCACCCGGCCGGAAGGTGCCATCGGGGAACCCGGTGGTGATCTCCTGCTCGGCGACCCAGGCGATCGCATCCGCGTGGACGTTGCCGGCCACGTCGGGGAAGCCGGCGACCAGCTCGGTCTGGCCGCGGGCCTGCAGGGTGCGAGGTCCCTCCAGCGAGAAGCGCCAGATCAGCTCGCCGTCCACCACCTCGTCGGCGTCGTGGGTGTAGACCACGCCGGGCAGCGTCAGGCGCACCTCCACCTCGCCGAGGTCTCCGGGGTCGTCGAGCTCGATCTCGCCCTCCTGCTCCACCTCCAGCTCGGGGTAGGTGGCGGCGAAGACGAACTCGGTGCCCTGCCGGGTGACCGCGAAGTCGTCGAACAGCGCGACCGCCGATTCGGTGTCCGGACCGGCGACCAGCACGTCGGCGGCCACCGCGTTGAGCTCATCGAGCGTGGCGAAGGCGATGACCGCGCGCCGCCCTTCGAACCCGTCCACCTCGACGTCGCTGAGCACCGCGTCCGGGGGCATCGAGGCGTCGAAGTCGGAGGAATCGGCCGGAGCGCCGAACGCCTCCTCGAACGCCTCGAGCACCTCCGCGTCGAACAGCGTCGTGACCGTGAGCTGGCCGGAGCCGTCGGCCGCAACGGTGGTCGCGACGTCGAAGCGCAGGCACCCGGCGGTGAGCAGGGCGAGCGCGACCAGCGCCGGTCCCCACCGAAGCCGACGAACGAACATCGGGCGTGCTGGCCGCATGGCTGGGCTCCCTGCTCGGTCCCCGTTGCCGGCCGCCTGGTGCGTGTCGACGCGGGCGACCCTACGTGATCGCTGGCCCCGTCGCTGGCCCCGCCGCTGGCGGCGCCGGGTCGGCGCCGGCCACGAGTGCGTCGAGCGCGACGCGCAGCATGGCCGCCTTGGCGTCAGCGACCACCGCACGGCCCGGGTCGTAGTCGCTCATGTCCTCGGCGGCGGTGAGCAGGTTGCCGTCGACCGCGAGCACCCCGCCGGCCGCGATCCCGTGCAGGTGGGCGACGACGAGCAGTGCCGCCAGTTCCATCTCGATGGCCAGCGCCCCGAGGCGCTGGGAGCGCAGCCAGCGGGGCTCGGACTCGTGGGGATCGGGGTAGAAGGTGGCGGTGGTGACCACCACCCCGGTGTGGGTGCGGTGACCCGAGGCCTGCCCGCCCTCCGCCAGGCGCCGGGTCAGGGCCGGGTCGGCCACGGCGGGCCAGCCCGGGGGCGCGAGCCGGTCGGTCAACCCGTCGTCACGCTCCGCGCCGATGGCGACCACCAGGTCGCCGGCCTGGACCCGTGGCTGCAGCCCGCCGCAGGTCCCGGCCCGCAGCAGGTGGGTGACGCCGGCGCGCGCCAGTTCCTCGAAGCAGACCGCGGCGCCCGACGCCCCGACGCCATGGGAGGCGACGGTGACCGGCGTGCCCCGGTAGTGGCCGGTGACGGTGACGTACTCGCGGCAGCGTCCGACCTCGACGGCTTCGTCGAGCAGCCGCGCCACCTCGCCGACCCGGTCCGGGTCTCCGACCACCAGCGCCCGCCGCGCAACCTGCTCGACCGCCACCCCGAGGATGGGCAGCCGCTTGGGGGGTGCGGACACCGGCGCGGCCCTCCGGGTGCGTTGAGGTGGGGTCCGGCCGCGGTGGGCGGGCCGGCGGCTGGCTCAGCCCGGACCGCCGACAGCGCGCCGGACGGCCAGGGCGTCGATGCTCGGCTGCAGGGCGAGGTCGAGCATCCACAGCCGGTCGCGGAACGGGGTGAAGCCCAGCGCCCCGAGGAAGCGGGTGTTGGCGGTCTCGTGGCGCAGCCGGACGGTGTCGTCGGCGTCGACCACGCCCGGGTCGGTCGGCGCGGGATGGGCGAGCACCGCCGTGTCTGCCCCTGCGAGGGTCAGCAGCGCATCCGCGACGAGCAGCGCCCCGTGGCCGCGTCGGCGCTCGGCGGGCAGCACCTGCACGTCGTGGACGATCAGCGCCCGGTTGACGGGGACCTCGAAGGCCTCGCGCAGGTCGTCGAGCGCGAGACCGTCGGGGCCGAACAGCTGCTCGTAGTAGGCAGCCGCATCCGCGCTGTAGGCATCGGCGACGTCGAAGGGGTCCCACCCGAGCAGACGGTGGCGGTCGGGATCGAAACCGAACAGCTCCGCACGGGCGATCGGTTCGCGCACGGGCTCGTCGACATCGTCGTCTTCGTCGGCATGCAGGCCGGTCAGGGTGACGATCCAGCGGTCGAGTTGGTCGGAGTCGGGCCCCACCTCGAGCAGCCGCTCGAGGTGGTAGTCCACCGCGACGAACCGGCGGGCCGGCACTCAGCCGTCCCCGCCACCGCGCAGCGGCGTTCCGTCGGGGGCGATCATCCACCAGATGCCACCTCGACCGTGGCCGTCGATGTCGCCGGGCCCCTCGTCGTTGATCCAGCCGTACAGCGGCCAGCCGTCGTAGGTGACCTGCACGCTGCCGTCGTCCCGCGTGATGGTGCCGAGCAGCTCGTTGTCGACGCGCGGGCCGCCTCGCGGCTCGGCGTCGACGAGCAGCGGGGGCCAGTTGCCCACGCAGGTGTCGCTGGTGCAGCTGCTCTCGCCGCTGCCCTGGTCGTCGTTGTCGAACATGTAGAGCGTCATGCCCTGCCCGTCGACGAGCACGGCACCGAGGTCGGTGCTGCCCACCCGCACATCCACGCCCGGGGGACCCGGCGCATCCGGCGGACCGGGTCGGTCGCCGTCATCGGTCTCGTCGGGCACGTCGCCGTCGTCCGGATCGGTCGGGGCATCGGGGGTCTGCGGAGTCTCGGAG
>SKJO01000100.1 GCA_007121975.1 Nitriliruptoraceae bacterium
CAACCGCTCAACCGGTGTTGCGCAGGCCCGCGGCGATCCCGCCGGTGGCGACCAGCACGGCGCTGGTCAACTCCGGCACGTCATGTTCCTCCCGCAGTCGGGCCAGTGCGGCGATCTGCACCGCGTGCAGCGGGTCGAGCGTCAGCGACCGCAGGGCGAGGAGTTCGGGCAGTTCCGGGTTGGTCGTCAGCGACGCGTCGAGAACTCGGTCCAGCGCCAGGCGTGTGCGCTCGTGCTCGGCGGCGAGCTTGGGTAGGACCGCTTCGCGCACGTCGGGGCGCGCCAGCGCTGCGTAGCGCTCAGCGATCGCGAGATCGACCTTCTCCATCGCCATGGCGACGTTGTCGAAGGTGGTGCGCACCAGCGACTGCTCGGCGACCAGCTGGCGCAGCTCGGCCCACCGCGACTCGTTCTCCCCGGCCCACGCGGTGAGCGCGGAGCCGATCCCGTACCAGGCAGGCAGGTTCACCCGGCACTGCGTCCAGGCGAACACCCACGGGATCGCCCGCAGATCCTCGATGCCCTGGGCCATCTGACGCCGTGCTGGACGCGAGGCGATGTTGAGTTGGCCGATCGCGCCGATCGGGGTGGCCTGCTCCAGGTACTCCAGCACCTCGGGGGTGTCGTGCACCAGTTGCTGGTAGGCCCGGCGCGAGATCACCGCGAGTTCGTCGAGCACCTCGTCGCTGCGCGGTGAGGTGTTGGCGGCGCGTCCTGGCGCGGTCGTGAGCACCACCGCGGCCAGCAGCTGCTCGAGGTGGCGCTGGGCGAGCACGGGGTCGCGGTAGCGGGCGGCGATGATCTCGCCCTGCTCGGTGAGCTTGAGCCGGCCGCGCACCGACTCCGGCGGCTGGGCACGAATCGCGGCGTTGGCCGGGCCGCCACCTCGACCGATCGAGCCACCTCGGCCATGGAACAGGGTGAGCCGAACGCCGTGCCGCTCGGAGAGCGCCGCGAGGTCACGCTGGGCGCGCTGTAGCTGCCAGGTGGCGGCCAGGTAGCCGCTGTCCTTGTTCGAGTCGCTGTAGCCGATCATGATCTGCTGGCGGTCACCGCGCCGGCGCACGTGCTCGCGGTAGGGAGCGTGCGCGTACAGCGCCTCCATCACCCGGGGGGCGCGCTCGAGGTCGTCGACGGTCTCGAACAGCGGAACCACGTCGAGGCCGTCGGCGCAGCCGGCGTCCTTGGCGAGCAGCAGCACCCCGAGCACGTCACTGGCGTGCTGGGCCATCGAGATGATGATCGTGTCGATCGCGTCGGGGCCGATGCGTTCGTGAGCGCGCCGGATGAGCCGGAAGAGCTCCAGGGTCCGGTTCGTGTCCCCGTCGAGGTCGAGCACCGCCGGCGCCAACGGCCGGCAGTTGGCGAGTTCGCCGGTGAGCAGGGCGAGCTTGTCGTCCTCGACCAGCGTGGCGTAGTCATCGGCGTCGCCGTAGCGGGCGAACAGGGCGGCCAGCGTGGTGCGGAACGGGGTGGCGTGCTGGCGCACATCCAGCGTCGCAAGGTGGAAGCCGAACACCTCGGCCTGCACCGTCAGGTCGCGCAGGCGGCCGTCGGCGATGGCGGCGGCTCCGGCGCTGCGCAGGCTCTGTGCGAGCAGGTCGAGGTCGGCGACCAGTTCGGTGGCGAACCGGTAGGTGCTGGGGTCGACCGGCCGGTCGGCGCGCCACGGCTCGGCGGCCGCCGCCTCGGTGGCCAGCAGCCGTGCGTGGATCAGCGCCAGCACCTGGCGGTGGGGCTGCTCGGGGTAGCGGTCCTCCACGTGGTGAGCTGCGGCGGGGTGGAAGGTCCGTAGCTGCTCGAGCCGGGCGGCAAGCTCGGGGGTGATGCCGTGGCGCTCGCTGACCGACAGGTGGCCACGCATCCGGTCGATGCTGCGGCGCAGCAGCCGGATGGCCGTCACCTGGTGCTCGCGCAGCGTCGCCTCCGTGACCTGAGGCGTGACGTTGGGATTGCCGTCGCGGTCCCCGCCGATCCACGACCCGAAGCGCAGGAAGCGGTGGCGGGGCAGCTGAAGATCCGGATGGTGGGTCGCCACGGCTTCGGCGAGATGGCGGTACAGGTGCGGGACGAGGTCGAACAGCGTCGCGTCGAACCAGTACAGCCCGTTGCGCACCTCGTCGAGCACCGACGGGGCGCGCACCCTCGTGTCGTCGGTGAGCCACAGGGAGGTGAGTTCCTCGGCGAGGTCGCGCTCGAGCCGGCGGCGGTCGTCGGGCAGCACCTCGGGGACGTCGAGGTCGCGCAGCAGGATCGAGATGCGCCGCAGCTTGGTCAGCACGGTGCGTCGGGTCGACTCGGTCGGGTGGGCGGTGAGCACCGGTCGCACCTCGACGTCACACAGGGCCTGGGCCAGCGCGTCGGCGTCCAGCCCCCACCCGACGAGGGTGGCGACCGTCTGGGCCAGGGTCTCGGCCAGCGGTTCGCCGCGGTCCGCGGCGGCGTGCCGCTCGACCGCGAGCTGGCGGGCCTGGGCCTGGTCCTCTGCGAGGTTCACGAGGTGGAACCAGGCATTGAGTCCGCGAGCCACGGTGGTCAGGTCCTCGACCCCGGCGCCGGACAGCAGGGCGTCGAGTTCGGCGGCGGCCGTGGCGTCGTCGCGCTGGTCGTGGGCCAGCGAACGGACCCGGCGCAGCAGGTCATGGGCCGGTGTGCCGTCGACGTGCTTGATGGCGTCACCGAGCAGGCGGTCGAGCAGATCGACCTGGCGGGCGGTGGCGGCGCGGTCCACGATGGCGGGGCTCCTGAAGTCGGTGGTGGTGAGGTGGATGAGCGCCGATCCTAGGTGACCGCCGACCTCCAGCCGCCGGCTCACGCCCCGCCGTTCGCCCCGCCCTGCCCCGACGCTCGTCTGCACTGCCCGCGGGCCGTTCGCCCCGCTCCGCGCCGTTGTCCGTCGCGCCGCGTCCGGTCGGTCCGCCGTGTCCGGTCGGTGTTCTGGCCCGGCGGCCGAACCCCCGGAGGTTCGGCCGCCGTCGCTTCGCGTCTGACTGCAACCGTCCGCCGTGCGTGCCGTTGGCAGTCCGTGCGCCGAGCCGTGGCGC
>SKJO01000012.1 GCA_007121975.1 Nitriliruptoraceae bacterium
CCGGCGGGCGTCGGCTGGACGATCCCGACGACCGTGCCGAGGTCGAGGCGGTGTGGGGCACCGCGCTGCCCGATACCCCCGGGCGCGACCTGCAGCAGCTGCTCACCGACGCCTCCAAGGGGCGCATCGACGTGCTGCACCTGATCGGGGTGGACCCCGTGCGCGACAGCGCCTCGCCGGCGCTGGCCGTCAAGGCGCTGACCAAGGCCAAGGTGGTCATCGCGCAGGACCTTGCGCTGACCGACACCGTGACCGGCTACGCCGACATCGTGCTGCCCGCCACCGCCTCGCAGGAGCGGGCCGGCACCCGCACCACCTGGGAGGGTCGGCCCCAGCGCTTCGCCCGGGCGATCGACGGCCCACAGCTGACGATGGACGACTGGGAGATCGTGCTGCAACTCGCCGCCCTGCTCGGCCACGACCTCGGGGTCAACGACCTCGACGGTGTCCGGGCCGAGATGGCGCGGCTCGGGGCCCGCACGCGGCCCCATCCCTGGCCCGCGCCCCCGGATCCCGACGCCGAGCCCGACGCCCCCGCTCGCAGCTCGCGGCGCGCCGCCAAGGACGCCGATGCGCTCACGCTCATGGCGGTGCCCCAGCTGCTCGACCGCGGGACGATGCTCACCGGCGCCGATGACCTGATGGCCACCGCGCGCCCGGTGCAGGCCCGGCTGCACCCCGATGACGCCGAGCGGCTCGGGGTCGTGGACGGGGCCCAGATCGAGCTCGCCGTCAAGAAGGAGACGCTGCGCCTGCCGGTCCGGGTCACCCGCGAGGTGGTCCCCGGCGTGGTCGTGGTGCCATCCAACTCGACCGAGGTTGCGCCTGCGGTGCTCGCCGGACCCGACGGCACCGCGCGCGTGACCGTTGCCGCGGTGGCCCCCGAGGAGGTCGGCGCATGACCGAGCACGCCCTGTGGGTCCCGTTCTTCCGGGCGATCGTGGTGTTCGTCTACTTCCTGCTGGTCACCGCGGTGCTGATCTGGGCCGAGCGGCGCATCGTCGCGCGCATGCAGGCCCGGCTCGGCCCCAACCGCATCGGGCCGCTCGGGGCCCTGCAGACCCTGGTCGACGGGGTCAAGATGTTCTTCAAGGAGGACGTCACCCCGGCCATGGTCGACCGCCCCGTGTTCGTGCTCGCGCCGCTGATCGGCGTGATCGCCGGGTTCCTGTCGATGGCCGTGATCCCCATCGGCGGGGAGGTCACCCTGCTCGGTGAGACCTTCACCCTGGTGGTCTCCGACCTCAACGTCGGGGTGCTGTGGATCCTGGCGATGGGCTCGATCCACGTCTACAGCGTGTTCCTGGCCGGCTGGTCCTCCAACTCCCCCTACCCGTTGATGGGCGGGGTGCGGGCCAGCGCCCAGATGATCAGCTACGAGATCGCCCAGGGCCTGGCGGTGGCCAGCGTCGTGATCTACACCGGCTCGCTGCGGGTCGGCGACATCGTGGCCGCCCAGTCCGGCGACGGGTTGATCCCCGGCATGCCGGGCTGGAACGCCATCGTGCTGTTCCCGGCGTTCCTGATCTTCACCATCGGCATGGTCGCCGAGGCGGGGCGCCCGCCCTTCGACCTCGCCGAGGCCGAGGGCGAGCTCGTCGGCGGCTTCCACACCGAGTACTCCGGGATGAAGTTCGGCATGTTCATGCTCGCCGAGTTCATGAACGTGGTCACCATGTCGGCGATCATGGTCACGCTGTTCTTCGGCGGTCCGAGCGGCCCGACCTTCGGGCTGCCCGACTCGGTGGCCTGGATCATGCCGATGTTCTGGTTCTTCGTGAAGATGGCCGCGTTCATCTTCTTCTTCATCCTGCTGCGCGGCGCGCTGCCGCGTTACCGCTACGACCGGCTCATGGCGCTGGGCTGGAAGGTGCTGGTGCCCGTCGGGCTGGTGTGGGCCCTGGTCACCGCCGCGATCGTGCTGCTCGCCGAGCAGACGGTGCTCAGCACCGAGGTGCGCATCGGCCTGGGGATCGCCGCCGCCGTACTCGTCGGCGCGCTGCTGTTCGTCGGTGCCGCTCCCGAGGACGCGGATGCGATCCCCGACGAGCGCGACCCGCACGACGACGCCGCGCAGGCGCCGGGCGCCGCCGACCGCATCGAGGACTCCGAGGAGGTGGGCACCTGATGCCTGCAGCGATCGTGACGGTACTGACCTTCCTGGTCCTGGTCGCCCTGGCCTGGCTGTTTCTGACCCGCACCGTGCTCGGCCGCGGCTTCTCGGTTCCGCTGCGCACGATGCTGCGGGCCCCCGAGACCGCGCAGTACCCCGAGCAGCCCCGGCCCGTGCAGCCCCGCTTCCACGGCCGCCACCAGCTCAACCGCTACGCCGATGGGCTCGAGAAGTGCATCGGCTGCGAGCTGTGCGCCTGGGCCTGCCCGGCCGATGCGATCTACGTCCAGGGGGAGAACAACACCCCCCAGGCGCGCTACTCGCCCGGGGAGCGCTACGCCGAGGATTACCAGATCAACTACAACCGCTGCATCCTGTGCGGGCTGTGCATCGAAGCCTGCCCGACCCGGGCGCTGACCATGACCCACGATTTCGAGATCTCGGCGGACAACTACGACGCGCTGGTCTGGACCAAGGACCAGCTGCTCTCCCCGGTGCCGCCCGGCGGGGAGGACACCCCCCACCCCGACCGCGAGGTCCGCGCCCGCGGCCTGAACTACTACGGTGGTCTGGCCGTGACCCCGCCGACGCTGCACGGCGGCCGCTTCGCGCCGGCCACCCCCGCCTCCGCGTCACGGGCGGCACAGGTCGTGCCCGAGGTCGGCGACCCCACGCACCGAAAAGGACGCTAGATGGCGGAAGCGGTCTCCTTCTGGGCGTTCGCCGTGCTCGCGTTGGGCTCGGCGCTCGCCGTGGTGGCGATGCGCAACATCGTGCATGCCGCGCTGATGCTGGTGCTCAACCTGCTCGCGATCGCCGGGCTGTACCTCACCCTGCAGGCCACCTTCATCTCGATCGTGCAGGTGCTGGTCTACGCCGGCGCGATCATGGTGCTGTTCCTGTTCGTGGTGATGCTGCTCGGCGTCGACC
>SKJO01000111.1 GCA_007121975.1 Nitriliruptoraceae bacterium
ATTCCGAACCCGGAAGTTAAGCCCTCCAGCGCCGATGGTACTGCCGGGGAAACCCGGTGGGAGAGTAGGTCGCCGCGGGACCCACCCAGTCGAGGCCGCCCCAACCGGGCGGCCTCGACCTGTTTCTCCGGGGCTCGACCGCAGCTCAGCTGCCCGACCCGTTGCTCCGCGCCGTTCGGGGGTTGAGCGCCGACACGGCCACCTCCCGCACCCGGCCGCAGCCCACCGTCGTGCACCGCTCGTGCTCGTAGCGGGTTGCCTCGCCGTAGCCGGCGTGCATGAGCAGCGGCAGTTGTGTGACCGCCGTACGGCACACCGGGCCGCCGCACGACGGGCAGCCCTTGTCGCGCAGCACCAGGTGCACGGCGAGGTCCTTGCGTTCGAGAGGGGGTCGCAGAGTCTTGCAGAACGGCGCGGTCCCATCGAACACCCGACGTCGCCTCCGCGGGGCGCGACCCGGTCTTGGGTATCGTCCCCGTCCCAAGGCCTGACTCGTCGCGAGGAACCGATCATGCCACGTGAGCTGACCCGGCTCGATGCCTACGAGCGTGCGGTGCGGCGCCTGGACACCGTCGAGCTCGCCGCGACGCTCCAGCAGCTGCCGGGGCTGGTCGCGGACCTGCCGCGCAGGCCGACCGACGGCGCCTCGCCGGCGTCGGTGATCGATCTCGGGCGCAACGGACGCGGCAACGGGCACGCTGCGCGACCGCTGGCCGATCTGCCGCGGCTGGCCGGGATGTTGGCGTCCCGCGCCGAGATCATCGACCGGCTGCAGCGCCTGGACCACACCGCGTTCCAGCTCGTCACGCTGGCCTGCTGGCACCACGGCACGCTCACCCGGGAGCAGGTGCTCAGCGAGGCTGGTACCGAGAGCGCGGATCGACTCGAAGCCGCTGCCGAGGAGCTCCGCCGGCTGGTGCTGGCCGATCGCGAGGAGGCGTGGTTGCACCTGCTCCCCGGTGTGGCCGACATCGTCGGACCGGCGGGCATGCGCCTGCGGGACATGCTCGAGCGGGCGGGCTCGCAGATGCTGGCTACGACCCTACGCCACCTCGATGTGCGGCCCATCCCCGCGTCCAAGGCTGCCCGGGTGGAGCTGATCGAGCACTGTATGCGCGACCGCTCTCGTGTCGAGACGCTGCTCGAGGGCCTCAGCGCCGAACAGGCCACCGTGTTCCGCCTCATCGTCGAGCACGGTGGCCGCCTGGATCTCGAGGTGATCGGTGAGTCGCTCAACCTCGACCTCGGCCTGCTGTACCTGCTGAGCAGCGATCCCTACGCCGCGGTGTCCCGGCGGCGGCCGACCACCGACCCGCTGCTCGGACTCAGCGAACGGGGGCTGCTGCTGATCGACCTCGAGAGCTTCGAGGCGGTCGTGCCGCTCGATGTCATCGCCGCGTTGACTGGTCGGGTCTTTGCGAGTTGGCCGACCGCGCCCGAGGTCGAGCACCAGCCGCTGCATGACGTCGGTCCGGCGCTGCCGGGCATCGTCACGGTCGTCGACGCGGTCCTGCAGCGTCTCGACGCCCATCCGGCCGCCGCGCTCAAGGCCGGCGGGCTCGGGGTCCGCGAGCTGCGCGCGATCGCCAAGACCCTGGGCGTCGAGGTCGGCAGGGCCGCGTTGGCCACGACGCTCGCGATCGAACTCGACCTGCTCGGCAGGGTCGTGACCGGCTTCGCGAGTCGCAGCGGTCAGCCCGACGAGGCCTGGACCACCTCCGTTCACGCTGAGGGCTTCCGTGCCGAACCGCCCCTGCGTCGCTGGGCACCACTGGTGCTCGCCTGGCAGCACGGCGAACTGCTCGACGAGGTCGAGGGCCTGCCCGAACGTCTCGAGCTGCACCCCGAGCGCTGGAGCCAGCTGCCCGAGCTGCGCGGCGCTCTGCTCGACACGCTCGCCGCGCTGCCGCCCGGCACCGGCATCGGGCTCGACGACCTCGCCCGACTGGTCGCCTTCCGGCACCCGACGCGTCCCAAGCTCGCGCAGTACGAGGGGCTCGTCGCCGCCTTGCGCGAGCTCGGGATGGTGCCCCCCGCCGGCCCGATCGGCCTGTCCGCGCTCGGCCGCGCGCTGGTCACCGACGGGGTCGCCGCCGCCGAGCAGCTGCTGCCGGCCAGCGTCGACACCTTCGTGGTCCAGCCCGACCGGTCGGTGGTCGCTCCTCCCGACCTCGACGCCGAGGTGCTCGTGCGCCTGTCGCGCTACGCGGTGCTGGAGTCCGAGGCCGGCGCCCGCGTCCTGCGGCTCGACGAGGTACGCATCGCCCAGGCCTTCGACGACGGCGAGGACGCCGATCAGGTCCTGGCCTTCCTCGCGGGGCACAGCAGGGCCGCCCTGCCTCAGAACGTCGAGCACCTCGTGCGCGACGTGGCGCGGCGCCACGGCCAGCTGCGGGTCGGCGCGGCCAGCTCCTACCTCGTGTGCGACGACCCGGTGCTGCTCACCGACGCGCTGCGAGTTCGAGCCGCCAAGCTGCGGCAGATCGCCCCGACGGTGGCCGTGTCCAGTCTCAGCCGGACCAAGCTGCTCGCCGCACTGGCCGGCAAGGGGCTGATGCCGGTCGCGGAGGACGCCGCCGGCGCCACGCTGGCTGCACGCCGTGAGCTCGGCACGCCACTCGATCATTCGATCGGTCCGATGTCCGCCCCCGAATACGGCCTGCTGCGGGCGAACCTGCACGATCAGGACCTGCTCGACCTCGCCCAGGAGCTGCTGACGGCCCCGGCGCCGGCCAGGACGTCGGGCGGGTCCGGCCGCCGGACGGGAGGACGGTGATGGGCGGTATCGACCACGACAACCCGCTGATCGTGCAGTCCGACCGCACGGTCCTGCTCGAGGTCGCCAGCCCCAAGGCCGGCGATGCGCGCGCGGCCCTGGCCCGCTTCGCCGAGCTCGAGACCTCCCCCGAGCACGTCCATACCTACCGCATCACCCCGCTGTCGCTGTGGAACGCCGCCGCGGCGGAGGTCTCCCCCGACGAGGTGGCCGCGACGCTGACCACCTACGCGAAGTACCCGGTGCCCGATGCGGTGCTCGTCGA
>SKJO01000520.1 GCA_007121975.1 Nitriliruptoraceae bacterium
GCTGCACCCCACCGAGATGCTCGGGCGCACCACCTTCCCGCCGATCACCGAGCAGCCCTACCTGCTGACGCTCGGCCCCTACCAGTACCTGTGGTTCAGCCTCGAGCGCGAACACGACCGGGTGTCGCTGTCCAAGCTGCCCGAGTTCGCCCAGGAGGCGCCGGTGACCACCGACGTCGATCTGCCCACCGTCACCGTGTCGGGCCAGTGGACCGCGCTGCTGCGCGGCCGCGGCCGTCAGCGCCTCGAGGCGATCCTGCCCGACGTGCTGCAGCGTCAGCGCTGGTTCGGCGGCAAGTCACGTGCGGTGCGTGACGTGAAGATCGGCGACGTGATCGGGGTCGGCAAGAAGGACCGGCCGGCCTTCCACGTGCTGATCGCCCACGTCGACTACGTCGATGGCGAACCCGAGGACTACGTGCTCCCGGTTGGCTTCGCCGAGGGCGAGGAGGCCGGGCGGCTGCTGGCGGTGTCACCGCGGGCGGTGCTGGCCACGGTCAAGGGCCAGGGCGCCCGGGGCCAGTCCGGGGTGCTCATCGATGCGCTCAGCGATCCGGAGTCGGCCACCCTGTTGATGGAGACCATCGCCCGCAAGCGGCACCACGACGGGGAGCACGGCGCGTTGGTCGGCACCCGCTTCGCCGGGTTCGGCAGCCGCAGCGAGGCCACCCGCCACGAGCCCCAGCCGCTGCGCGCCGAGCAGTCGAACACCTCGATCCTGTTCGGGGACCATTCGCTGATGAAGGTGCTGCGCCGGCTCGAGCCGGGGCAGAGCCCCGATGTGGAGATCGGCGCGTTCCTCAACGACTTCGTCCACGTCCCCGAGGTCCTCGGTGCGATCGACATGCACCCCGAAGACGGCAGCACCCCGCGCACCCTGGCGATGCTCACCCGCTTCGTGCCCAACGAGGGGGATGCCTGGAGCTACACCCTCGACGAGCTCGGGCGCTTCGCGGAGCGGGTCGTGTCCGAGGCCCATGACCAGCGCCCCTCGCCCCCGGTGCGCGACCATCCGCTGCGGGTCGCCGCCGGCGGCGTGCCCGAGGTCGTGCACGAGACCGCCGGGCCGTTCCTGGCCTCCCTCGAGCTGCTGGGACGGCGCACCGCCGAACTGCACGTGGCACTGTCGGCGGACGGCGCGGACCCCGACTTCCGTCCCGAACCGATGACCCGCCTCTACCAACGCAGCCTGTACCAGTCGATCCGCAACTCGGTACGCATCGGGCTGCGCTCCGCACGCAAGAACGCCGCGAGCGTGCCCGACCCCTCGTCCGCCCAGCAGATCGTGGCGCTGGCCGATCGCGAGGAGGAGATCCTCGCCTGGGTGCGGGGGCTGTCGGACACGGCGATGGACGCCACCCGGATCCGCACCCACGGGGACTACCACCTCGGCCAGGTGCTGTTCACCGGCCGCGACTTCGTGATCATCGACTTCGAGGGCGAGCCCGCCCGCCCGCTGGGCGAGCGCCGGCTCAAGCGCTCGCCGCTGCGCGACGTCGCCGGGATGCTGCGCTCCCTGCAGTACGCCACGGCCTCCACCCTGCGCGACCAGGTCGAGCGGGGCCTGGTCACCCTGGAGCAGCCCAACCACGCCGCGCTGACCGCGTGGCTGGACTGGTGGCTGGACTGGGCCGGTGTGGCCCTGCTGGCCGGCTACCTCGAGGTGGCACGCGGCCAGGCGTTCCTGCCGGAGGATCCCGACCACGCCCGCATCCTGCTCGACGCCTTCCTGGTGGAGAAGGCGGTCTACGAGCTCGGCTACGAGATGAACAACCGACCCACCTGGGTCTCGATCCCACTGGATGGGATCACGCAGGTGCTCGACGCCCACGAGAGGTGACGACGATGAACACGCCCGACCCGACCACGGCCAGCCCGCAGCCCCCGGCCGCCGAACCGGCCGCCGAACCGGCCGCCGAACCGGCCGCCGTCCCGGCCGACAGCCCGTGGCTGACCGACGACGACGTCTACCTGTTCGCCGAGGGCTCCCACCTGCAGCTGTGGCGCAAGCTCGGCGCCCACCAGCTCACCCACGAGGGCGTCGAGGGGTGCAAGGTCGCCGTGTGGGCCCCCAACGCCCGATCGGTGTCCCTGGTGGGCGACGTCAACCACTGGGACGGTGGCGCCAACCCGCTCAGCCCCCGAGGCTCCTCGGGCATCTGGGAGGCTTTCGTGCCCGGCATGGTGCACGGCCACGCCTACAAGTTCCGGGTCGCCGGCGCCGACGGCGTCACCCGGGACAAGGCCGACCCGTTCGCCGTGCACGCCGAGACCCCGCCGCGCACCGCCTCCAAGGTCTGGCACCCCTACCACCAGTGGGCCGACGACGAGTGGATGGCGACCCGCGGCGCGCGCCAGAAGCTCGACCAGCCCATGGCGATCTACGAGATGCACCCGGGATCCTGGCAGCGCATCACCCAGGACGGTCATCCCCGGCCGATGACCTACCACGAGCTCGCCGAACGACTGGTCGGCCACATCGAGGCGATGGGCTTCACCCACGTGGAGTTCCTGCCGGTCATGGAACACCCCTTCTACGGCTCGTGGGGCTACCAGTCCACCGGCTTCTTCGCCCCGACCAGCCGGTACGGCACCCCCCAGGATCTCAAGCACCTCATCGACACCTTGCACCAGGCCGGCATCGGCGTGATCCTGGACTGGGTCCCCTCGCACTTCCCGACCGACGACTGGGCGCTCGGCGACTTCGACGGCACCCACCTGTTCGAGCACGCCGACCCGCGCCAGGGCTTCCACCCCGACTGGCAGAGCTACATCTTCAACTACGGTCGCGACGAGGTGCGCAGCTTCCTGCTGTCCTCGGCGATGTACTGGCTCGAGGAGTTCCACATCGACGGGCTGCGCGTGGACGCGGTGGCCTCCATGCTCTACCTCGACTACTCGCGCGAGGAGGGCGAGTGGATCCCCAACCAGTGGGGCGGCAACGAGAACATCGAGGCGATCGAGTTCCTGCGCCGGTTCAACACCGAGGTCTTCCAGCGCTTCCCCGACGTGCAGACCTTCGCCGAGGAGTCGA
>SKJO01000362.1 GCA_007121975.1 Nitriliruptoraceae bacterium
CCCCGAGGACCAGCACTCCACCACGAGGTGACCCCCACCATGACCGAGCTGCACATCGACCACCTGACCAAGCGCTTCGGCCAGACCCTCGCGGTCGACGATCTGAGCTTCACGGTGCGCCCCGGGGTGGTGACCGGCTTCCTCGGACCCAACGGCGCGGGCAAGTCGACCACGATGCGCGCCCTGCTCGGGCTGATCGCGCCGACCACGGGCAGCGCCACCTTCGAGGGCCGCCACTACCGCGACCTCGACGAACCCTCCCGCCAGGTCGGCGCGCTGCTCGAAGCCGACGCGTTCCATCCGGGACGCAGCGGACGGGCCCACCTCGAGATTCTCGCCACCTCGGCCCGCCTGCCCCGCCAGCGGGTCGACGAGGTGCTCGAGCTGGTCGGCCTGACCGGCGCCGCCGACCGCAGCGCCGGCGGCTACTCGCTGGGGATGCGCCAGCGGCTGGGGCTGGCGGCCGCACTGCTCGGCGACCCGAAGGTGCTGATCCTCGACGAACCGGCCAACGGCCTCGACCCGCAGGGGGTGCGCTGGCTGCGGGACCTGCTGCGCAACCAGGCGCAGCAGGGGGCGACCGTGCTGGTCTCCAGCCACCTGCTCGCCGAGATGGCGCTGATCGCCGAGCAGGTCGTGGTCATCCACCAGGGCCGGCTGCTCACCCACGACCGGGTGGACGTGATCACCAGCGCCGCCGAGGGCTCGACGGTGCTGGTGCGCACCCCGCAGGCCGCCGAGCTGCTCACCGCGCTGACCGCCGCCGGCGCCCAGATCAGCGGCAGCGGCCACGACCACGACAACAACGGCCGGCTGCTGGTCCACGCACTCGATGCGCCGGCCATCGGCCGCATCGCCCGGCTCGAGGGCATCGAGCTGCACGAGCTCACCCCGCAGGCCGCCAGCCTCGAGGACGCCTTCCTCGAGATGACCAGCTGACCCACGAACGACCCGGAAGGCCCCGTCATGACCGCGCAGATCCGCTCCGAGCTCCAGAAGATCACCAGCGTGCGCACCACCTGGGTGTTCCTGATCGCCACCGCCGGGTTCGTCGCCCTGATGGTGGGGGTGCAGGCCGCCACCGCCGGCAGCGAGTTCGTCGCGCCGCTGGACGATCCAGTCACGCAGCTGGCTCTGCTGCAGACCGGGTCGATCGCCCCGCTGATCGCGATCGTGTTCGGGTGCCTGGCGGTGACCACCGAGCTGCGCCACCACACGATCGTCGCCACCCTGCTGGTCGAACCCGACCGCGTGCGGATGCTGTCGGCCAAGGTGGTTGCCACCGCCCTGGCCGGCGCGGTACTGGCTGCGGTCGCGGTGGGCCTGGCGGTGGGCGGCACCCTGGCGGTGCTGGCACTCACGTCCACCCCGGTGGTGGTCGCCAACGTCGAGGTGGCAGCTTCCGCGGCCGGGACCGTCGGTGGGGCGGCGCTCGGTGCGGTGTTCGGGCTCGGGGTGGGCGGCATCGTGCGTAACCAGGCGCTGGCGGTCGGCACGGTCCTCGTCCTGCTGCTGGCGATCGAACCGCTGATCGGCACGTTGGTGCCCGAGACGGCCACCTGGATGCCCTCCAGCCTGATCGCGCTGCTGGGCGGCGCGGAGTCGCCCGACCAGCACGCCTGGTGGCTGCTGGCGCTGGCGCTCGCGGGCTACGCGGCGGTGGCGAGCATCGGCGCGGCGCTGACCCTGCGGCGGGCCGACATCACCTGAGGCACGGTCAGCCGGCGCCGAGCACCGCGGCGGCCAAGACCCCGACGGCACCGACGACCGCGGCCATCGAGCCCACCGTGACCGTCAGCACCAGCCGGGTCTGGCGCGACAGCCCGTCGTTCAGTTGCCGTTGGAACTCGGCACTGCCCTGCGCCTGGTTGCGCTCGACCTGGAGGGCCAGCCGGTCGAGCGAGGCGCCGAACTCGTCGTTCAGGGCCACCGCCTGCGCGTTGAGGCGTTCGTTGTCGGCCTTGATCTGCCTGATCAAGTCGTCGTGGTCGGTCTTGGTCCTGGTGTTGAGGCGTTCGTTGTCGGCCTTGATCTGCGCTGAGATGGCGTCGAGTTTGGCATCGCGGGATTCGCGGTCAGCGACTCGTGCAGCATCAAGGTGGTCGCGCAGTGCGTCAAGGCTGGTGTGGAGGGTCTCGCTTGACGCGTCAAGGCTGGTGTGGAGGGTCTCGCGTGACGCGGCAAGCCTGGTGTGGAGGGTCTCGCTTGACGCGGCAAGCCTGGTCTCGAGGGTCTCGCGTGACGCGGCAAGGCTGGCGTCGAGGTGGCCGCGCAGTGCAGCAAGGCTGGTGACGAGCTCGCCGCGTAGTGCGGCAAGGCTGGTGTCGAGGTGGTCGCGCGACGCCGCGAACCGGTCGTCGGCGCGGCGCTCGAGCACCTCGACCTCGCGGCGTCGAGCCTCCCGTTCGGCGGCGAGCCCCGCATCGAGGTGCTCGCGCACGGCGGCAAGGCCCGAACGCAACTCTCCGCGCAGAGCGCCGAAGCCCTCATCGGTGTGCCGATACAGCGCGGCCATCCCCGCCTCATCGTGCTGTCGCAGCGCGGTCACTGCGGCGTCGGTGTGCTGACGCAGTGCGGTCAGTCCCGCGTCGGTGTGCTGTCGCAGTGCAGTGAGTCCGGCGATGATCTGCGCGCGCAACTCGGCCAGTCCGCGGTCGGTGGTACCGCGCAGCGCATCGATCTCCGCGCTGAGCCGTTCGTCGAGCGCTGCCACGACCTCGAGCACCGCGACGACGTCGGCGTGGGTGGCGACCCGTTGGCCGGGCGGGGTGAGCAGCTCCATGAGCGTGTCCGCGATCTCCTCACCGGTCCAGTCCGCGACGGCCCGGTACAGGGCGAGACGACGTCCCTCGTCCACGGTCATGGTGTCAGCCTTCCTCCCCGACGGCAAGCACCCGCTTCCCGGTGCAGCGTCCTGACCGTGCGTCGGACGCGGCCGTCCCGGCAGCCGGGAGGCCCTCAGGCTGTGGACATCCGAGGGCCTGCCCCAGGACACCCCCATCAGCCACCGGGTGGTCGC
>SKJO01000249.1 GCA_007121975.1 Nitriliruptoraceae bacterium
ATTCTGGGCGCTGGACCTCGTAGCACTACAGGCCTCCACCGCCCCGACCTCGACCGACTGGTACACCCCGGTGCTCGACGGCCCGGCGTTGCCGCTGTATGCGCTCGCGGCGCTGGTGATGGTCGCCACCCTGATCGCTGAGACGGTCGCTGGGATCGTCACCGGGAACACCACCAGGATCGTGCAGGGCGTGATACGCGCGATCATCGCCGGGATGCTCGCCACCATCGGCGCCGGGCTGCTGCTGGCGATCGGCGGCGCGCTCTCGGATCTCGGTCGGATCGCGCTCGATGCTTCCGGGGCGGGGGTCGACGCCCCGCTGGTGCCGTTGCAGGAAGTGTTGATGGACACCGCCGAACGGCGCGAGGCGGGTGCGGAGCTGTTCATCGCGTTCCTCGCCGGACTGGTGATCGTGTTCACGTCGCTCGCGATCTATTTCACCCTCGCGATGCGCCCGGTCCTGATCGCCGCCGTGATCGTGTTCCTCCCTGTCGCGCATGCACTGTCGGTGTGGACTCCGATGCGTCGGGTCGAGATGCGGACCTGGGCGCTCGCGTTCGCGGTGCTGCTCGCGGATGCGGCGATCCTGACCATGTTCGCGGTCACCAACACCGTGATCGGCCAACCCCAAGGGGTCGACCGGCTCATCTTCGGCACCTTCGGGCTGCTGCTCGCCGCGCTCGCTCCCGCCGCGCTGGCACGCATCATCGGCCTCCCGGAGCTGCAGACCGCCGTGCAGTCCATGACCCGCGGCTCCCGGGTGGTCGCGGCCGGTGCGGGGATCATGGCTGCCAAGGGCGCGCTGTTGGCTGCCGCGACCGGGCGGGCCACCGGGAGCGGATCGGGGGGAGCTGCCGGTGCTGCGGGCACGGCGAGCTCTGCGCTGGGTGGCCCCGGGGGTGGAAGCCCCTACGGGGGCGGAACTGGGGCTCCACCGGGTGGTGGATCCCCGGCCGGTGGCGGAGCAGCGACCGCCGTCGGTGGCGCTGGCAGCGGTGGTGGCCCGACGGGTGGCCGGACACCGGGCGGCGATTCGTCGGTCGTCGGAGCATCGTCGGCGGTCCGGTCGGTGCCTGCTGCGCACGGGGCCTCGACCGGCGGTGCTTCGCAGGCGGGTTCGAACTCCGTCGGTGGTGCCGACGTGAGCATCGCGTCAGGGTCGCGGGCGGCGGAACCGTCCCAGCCGGCCGTGCGAGCTGGCGGCGCCGGTGACGCAGCCGGATCGACGTCTCCAGCCGGCTCTGTCGGATCCGCAGTGTCGGGGGCCTGGGGGGCGGCGTTGACCCGTCAGCCTGCGGGGGTGGGCGGTGGCTGAGCTGCAGACGTATCGGTTCCCGGCCCGTCCGGCGACGGGGCTGCTGTTCGGCCTGTCCCTCGCGCGGCTGCTCGCCCTCGGTCTGGCGGGTGTCGTGCTGATCGCGGTGTCGTCGCGTCCCACGCTCGCAACGCTCATCCTCGGTGGCGCGACGATGCTGCTGCTGCTCGCAGCGGCGTCGGTGAAGGTGGCGGGGCGGGCCGTGGTGGACTGGCTGCCGGTGTGGGCCGGGTTCGGGTGGTCGATGGCGACCCGAAACAACGAGTTCTACGCCTCCCCCGACCTGACCGACCCCGGGTTGCCGGCCGAGGTGCTCGACCTGCCGGGTGAGCTGTTCGGCACCGAGCTACACACCTACGCAGCTACCGGGACCCGTGCCACCCTCGCCAATCCGACGCCTGCCAACTACGGCGTGCTGCTCGACACGTTCCGGGATCGGCTCGTCACGGTCGCGGAGGTGTCGGGCCAGGACCTGCTGTTCTGCGACCCACACGAGCAGCAGGCACGGTTCGCGGGTTGGGGGGCGCTGCTCGACCACGTCGCCCAGTCGATGCCGGAGCTGTGCCGCCTGCAGCTGGTGCACGTCGCCGGGCCCGCCTCGGCCGGTCCACTCGCCCGCTGGCACGCTGAGCAGGGTGGGCGTGGAGACGACGCGACCGCCGAGTCCTACCGGCAGCTGCTCGCCGCGGCCGATGGGGTCGGCCAGTCGCATCGGCTGCTGCTCGCGATCGCGCTCGACCGGCGCGTCGCACGCCGCCAGATCCGCCAGGCCGGTGGCGGCCGTGACGGCGCCGCTTCGGTGCTGCTCGACCGGGCGGCGATGGTCGAGGACGCGCTGACCGGCGCCGGGATCGAGGTCCACGGGTGGTTGCCTGCCCGTCAGCTCGCTGCAGTCCTTCGGGTGGGCTTCTGTCCGAGCGCCCGACTCGGACTCGACGCGCGGGGTGAGGATGTCAACGGCCTCGCCGGTAGCGACTCATCGGTCGCCGGACCGGCCGGGATGGTCGAGTCCTGGTCGAGCTTGCGACTCGAGAGTGGCTGGGCCGTCACGTGCCAGGTCGTCGGGTCGCCGTCGAGGCCCGTGACCGGCGAGTTCCTCCAGCACCTGCTGATCGGCGTGCCGGTCTCCCGTCGGATGTCGCTGCTCTACGTGCCAACCCCCGCACAGACCGCCGAGCGACGTGCGCAGACCCAGCAGGTCGCCGCGGAGTCGGAACAGGCGCTGAGGGCCCGCTGGGGGTTCGCCGCCTCCGCCCGCCATCGTCGCACCCACGGGGATGCGGCCCAGCGAGAGGCCGACCTGGTCGACGGCCGGACGGTGTTCCGGCTCGTGTGGACCATCACCGTCACCGCTGCCACCCTCGCCGAGCTTGACGCAGCGGTCGGACAGACCGAGGCGGCCGCACGCCGATGCGGCCTCGAGCTACGCCGGCTGGTGGGCACGCAACGGCAAGCGGCGTCGTTCACCCTGCCGCTGTGCCGGGGCGGACGATGATGCGCCGAACCCGGCGGCTTCGCCGCCTCGCCACCACCACCCGACGCGACCGGGCTGGCCGGCCCGACCGCAGCCTGACCAGACGCGAACGCGTTGATGCACGGCGTGAGGAGCTCGCCGAGCGTCGCGCCGTCGCCGCCCGCTACCGCAGGCACGGAGACCGTCGCGGACAGCGCCGCCGCCTGGCTGGCCGGATCCTGTTCGAAG
>SKJO01000293.1 GCA_007121975.1 Nitriliruptoraceae bacterium
CACGAGGTCGGTGAGCGCTGGCACCGCGGCGAGCTGTCCAGCACGGAAGAGCACCTGGTCACGAACGTGTCGCAAGCGAGCCTCGAGGCGATCGCCGCGGCCTCCAGCCGACCCGAGGGCGAGGGTCTGGTACTCGTCGCCTGCGCCGAGGGCGACTGGCACGCGCTGGCCGCGCACATGTTCGCCGAGCTGCTGCGGGAGGAGGGGTGGCAGGTGCTGCGCCTGGGTCCTTCGAGTCCGGCGGAGGATGTCGCGGCCCTCATCGAGCGCCGACGACCACAGGCGGTCACGGTGACCTGCAACCTCGCGATGTCCTACCTCGGCACCAGCCGTCTCGTGGACGCGGCGCACGCCCACGGGGTGCCGGTCCTGGCCGGAGGCCGGGCGCTCGACCCGCACCGGGCGACGCACCTGGGTGCCGACGGGTGGGCCCGGGACAGCTCCAGCGCCGCGCGCGTGCTCGACGAGTGGCGCACGGGTGGACCCAGCGTCGATCCACGGCCGGTCGTGCTCGACGGTGGGGCGCTCGCACTCGACGCACAGGCCGACGAGATCGGCGGGCGCGCCTTCGCGCAGTTCGAGGCACGGTTACCCACGCTCGCCGTCCACGACCGACGCCGTCGGGCCCGTACCCGCGAGGACCTCGTCCACACCGTCCGGTTCCTCGCTGCGGCCCGGCTGGTCGACGAGCCCGAGGTCTTCGCCAGCTTCCGGCAGTGGCTCCGGGGGCTGTACGTGGCCCGGGGGATCTCCGAGCATGTGCTGGACGCCGGCGCCCGGCAGCTGCGACCACTGGTCGCCGAGGTCGACGCGGCGGCCGCCGAACTGCTCGCCGCGGCCTGAGCAGGCCAGCCAGGTGGCGTCGACCGCCCGACGCGGACCGGTTCCAGCACGGGCATCGTGTTCTCCGGCGCCGCGCGGCGTCGGACGGGGTCGGCCCCGTCCGAGCTGCCGGAGCACGCGGGGACGGGGCCAGCTGGCGGGAGAGGACCAGCGCCCACAGCCAACACCTCCGATCGCGGTCGCAGCAAGCCGCAGCCCCGATCGGTCCTCCGCCGGGCCGCGGGGGCGTCATCTCGAGACTTTGGGGGCCTGCCGATCGCCGGCGCGGTGCGGCGAGCGCCCGCCCGCGCTCGACGCCGGCACCATCCCCCCGACCCGGGTCCCGCCACCGGGGGAGGAGGAGACCACCAGCTCTCCGCCAAGGCCTCCGATGCGGTCCTCGATGCTCTCGAGTCCCCGACCGCGCGTGACGGTGTCGGGGTCGAAACCGTTCCCGTCGTCCGCGACCCAGAACCGCAGCTGGCCGTCCTGCGTGTCGAGCCCGACCTCGATGCGGTCCGCCGCGGCGTGCGCGATGGCATTGCGGATCGACTCGAGGCAGGCGAAGTACACGGCCGCCTCGACGGCCGGCGGGAACCGCCCGACCTGGCCATCGTCGAACTGCACGGCCGTGGGTAGGCCGCGCGTGGCCGCTCGCAACGCGGCCAGCAGGCCGTCGCTCTCGAGGATCGGTGGCCGCAGCCCGTGGGCCAGCACGCGCAACTCGCGGATGGCTTCGTCCACCTCGGCCCCGAGCTGCCCGCAGCGCTGCTGCAGACGGTCGGTCGGTACACCGTTGGGCGATCTGATGAGCTCCGCCTCGAGGATCCCCACCTGCAGCCGGAGCGCGACCAGCCGTGCCTGTGCGCCGTCGTGCAGGTCCCGCTCCAGCGCCCGACGGGCGGTGTCCTGCGCCTCGACCAGACGCTGCCGGGAGCGTTGCAGGGCCACCACCTGGTCGCGGAGCTCAGCGGTGAGCAGGGCGTTGCGGAGCACCGGACCGAGCATCCCGGCGACGTCGGCCACGAGCTCGTCGGCATCCGGTGCCAGATCCGCCCGGCTGCGGCCGTGCAGGACCACCTCGCCGATCCGCTCGACGTCGTGGATCACCGGCCGGGTCAGGACCACCGGATCGGTGGTGGTCCCCGCCGCTGCGAGCTGCTGCGCGCGGCCGCCCACCCGCAGGTGGATGCGCGCGCCGCTGGCGCCGCTGCCGCGGACCAGCAGACCGGCGACCTTCGGGGCGACCTGCTCCGCGGAGCCACCGTCGCGCAGGCGGGACGCGAGCGCGGACAGCACCTGGTAGGCGTCCGCGTCCCGTCCGTACAGCATCCGGTCGACCAGGGCACGCACCCGCCGCCGTGCGGGCTCGAACAGCACGGCGATCAGCCCCACCGCGAGCAGCGGGAGCAGGGGGGTCTCGACCTGCCGTCCGACCAGGCTGCCGATCCCGACCACGACGCCGAGGTAGAGGACCGTGACCATCGTCGCCAGCACCGAGCCCACCACGGCCCGGTTGACCACCACATCGAGCTCGTGCAGCCGGTAGCGCAGCACCGCCACGACGTAGCTGGTCAGGAACACGACCAGGGCGACGAGCACCGCCGGGACCCACAGCCGTTGGAGGGGGAACAGCGCCACGGCGACCACGCCCAGCACCGCCGCGGACAGGATGACCGGACGCAGCTGCGAGCGCTGGTCGGGGCTCGCCCCCCGCCACCGCACTCCCAGGGACACCAGGCCGGCAGCCACCGTCGCCAGCAGCAGCAGCCACCCGGAGGTCAGCAGCACCGGGGCGATGCCGATGTCGCTGGGCTGCTCGGTCACCACCACCGTTCGTAGCGTCCGCGGCCAGGACCAGACCGTGTACCCGGCCACGAGCAGGCCCGTGGCCAGCAGCGCGAGCGCCACCACCGGCCGCCAGCGGGGGCTCGGCAGCCGGCCGTCGGGGAACAGCAGCAGGAGCAGCACCAGCCCCATGCCCACGACGATGATCCACAGCCAGGAGGTCAGCCAGAAGGCGACCGAGACGTCGAGGGGTACCTCGCCCGGCACGAAGGCCACGTCCGGGTGCGTCCCGAGCCCGAGCGCGACGAGCCGTGCGTCGGTGTACGCCATCACCGCCACGTGCAGGGCCGCGAAGGAGCCCATCAGCAGGAACACGCGCGCCAGCCCGTGACCGGGCCAGCGCCGC
>SKJO01000103.1 GCA_007121975.1 Nitriliruptoraceae bacterium
CACCGGCGCACGCCGCGCGGGCTCGGCGGACCACCGACGCGCCGGGTCGGAAGCCCATGCTGACTCAGTGGCGGCGTCCGCCCCCCGTTGGGACGCCGTTCGGTTTCCTGCCTCCACCGCAGCTCCATCGGGATCGGGGCGGTCGGGGGTCACCATCCGTGTTCTGGTCGCTCCCGACGGTCAGGTCGCGAGGCGCAGTGCTGCCCTACCCGTCGTCACCGCGCGGCCTGCATGAAGCAAATGCTAGATCGAGTAGGCACGACCGGGCCGCGAGGAGGCCGCTGACGAACCGTCATCTTCACCAGAGTATCGTTCGAATAGTGGTTACACGAACGCTGTGAGTTTTTGCCTTCTGGGTTCTCGGTCTCCCCGGAGTGACCCGCGGATCTCGTGGCTCGGCAGACCTGGTTCCGCCGAGCCCGAAGCCATGGTGCTCACCGCGGCGAACTGGAGGCCCCTGTGCAACCTTTGCGCAGCGCTTCGTGGCACCGGGAGCACCACGAGCACCCGCCGCCGCCCTCAGGCCTCGATCGCGGCAAGGACCTCGTCGTCGAGGTCGAGGTTGGCGTAGACCTCCTGCACGTCGTCGTGGTCGTCGAGCACATCGAGCAGTCGCAGCACCTTCCTCGCCTCGGAAGGATCGGTGACCGGCACGGTGGAGGCCGGCACCATCGTCGAGCCCGACTCCACCACCGGCAACCCCGCCTCCTGCAGTGCGGTGCGCAACTGCTGCGCGTCGGTGGCGTCACACCAGGCGACCACCCGGTCACCATCGACCTCGAGGTCCTCCATCCCGGCATCGAGCCCGACGAGCATCACCTCGTCCTCGTCGATGCCCTCCCCCTCGAGCACCACCTGCCCGCGCCGCGAGAACAGGAACGACACCGACCCGGGTTCGGCGAGGTTGCCGCCGGCCTTGGTGAAGGCGCTGCGCATGTCGGAGGCGGTGCGGTTGCGGTTGTCGGTCAGACGGTCCACGGGCTCCGCGATGCCACCCGGCGCGTACCCCTCGTACTGTGCGGTCTCGTAGGTGGTGGCCCCGTCGAGTTCGCCCGCGCCCCGCTTGCAGGCCCGCTCGATGTTGTCCTTGGGAACCGAGGCGTCCTTGGCCTTCTGGACGGCCAGCCCGAGCGAGGCGCTCTGCTCGGGGTCGGCGGTGCCCGCCCCGCGTGCGGCCACCTCGACCGCACGGATCAGCTTGGCGAACTCCTTGCCGCGCTTGGCGTCCTTGGCCGCCTTCTTGTGCTTGATCGTCGACCACTTGCTGTGCCCGGACATGCACGCCTCCGCAGATCGGTCCTGATGCGGGGTCGGCAGCGACGACGCGCCCGCGACCGGAAGCCTACCGCCCGCCCCCGCGGCCCCGCCCGGCCCCCCGCCTGACCTGCCCGGCCCGCGCGGCCCGCCAGCGCAGCACCCCCACGTACACGCTGAGAGCCAGGACCAGCACCAGCGCGAAACGCCAGGCGCCGCGCAGCAGCAGCGCGAGCACGAGGATCGGTCCGAGCCAGGTCGCCAACAGGGCGGACACCCGCCGCCGCTCCCGGCGCCCCGCCCGTCCCGCCCGTCCGCCCGGGTCGTCACGGGTGGCCAGACGCACCGCGATCGCGATCGCGAGCGTGGCCAGCAGCAGCAGGGAGACCAGGTCCGACCCGGGCACCAGGTCGGGCACCTGCCACGGACCTGAGGTCGCGGTCACGGACGCAGCGCCGCGTACCCGCGCCCGATCCGCGCGATCAGCGCGGCACGTTCGTCGTCGTCGTCGAGGAACGCCGCCCGGGCCGCGGCCAGCGTCAGCTGCTCGAGGTCGTCGAGCCCGACCCCGAACGCATCGACGAGCGCGGCGAACTCGCTGGTCGCGCTGACCCCGCTCATCAACCGGTTGTCGGTGTTGACGGTGAGCACGAAGCCGGCCTGTCGCAGCCGGTCGAAGGGGTGGCTGGCGACGTCGGGGCTGACCCCGGTGTGCACGTTGGAGGTCGGGCACACCTCCAGCGCGATGCCCTGCGCCAGCACCCGCCCCGCGACCGGTCCGGGCAGGATCGTGTCGTCGTCCACCACCTCGACGTCCTCGATGATGCGCACGCCGTGGCCGAGCCGCTCCGCCCCCTGCGCGAGCGCGTCGGCCACCGAAGCGGGTCCGTCGGCCTCGCCGGCGTGCAGCGTGACGTGCAGCCCGGCGGCGCGCGCCTGCGCGAGGTCCTCGGCGAACCGGCTGGCGGGGAAGCCCGCCTCGGGACCGGCGAGGTCGATGCCGACAACGCCGAGGTGGCGCGCCGCGGCCGCCGCCTCGAACGCCTCCGCCACCCGGTCGGCCTGCCGCATCCCGCACACCAACTGGCGCACCGTGATCGTCGGCGGGCCGGCGGCGAACCCCGCCGCGATGGCTTCGATGACCTCGGCCATGCCCAGCCCGCCGGCGGTGGACAGCTCCGGGGCGTAGCGCACCTCGGCGTAGACCACGCCGTCGGCGTCGAGGTCCTCGGCGCACTCGCGCGCGACCCGCTCGAGGGCTTCGGGGGTCTGCAGCAGCGCAACCGTCTGGGCGAAGGCTTCGAGGTAGCGCACGAGGTCCGCGCCGCGCCCGCCCTGGTAGAACCAGGCCGTCAGCTCGTCGAGGTCGGTGGTCGGCAGCTCATGGCCGATCTCGGCGGAGAGCTCGAGCACGGTGGCCGGGCGCAGGCCTCCGTCGAGGTGGTCGTGGAGCAGGACCTTGGGGGCCCGACGCAGCGTGTCCTCGTCGAGGCGGTCGGCGTGGGCGGGCGCGGTCGTCGCCTCGGCTGCGGTCGTCGCGTCGGGTGCGGTCGTCGCGTCGGACTCGGGCATGTCGGCTGCTCCTCGCACGGGTCGGATCAGCCGCCCACGCTACTGCCTGCCCGACCCGTCCGGTCCGCCCGCAGCGCCGCCGCTGCCGCCGTCGCCGCCGCCGGTCGGATCGTCGCCGCCGGTGGGGTCGGCTTCATCGCCGGCCCCCTCCCCCACGGTCCCGGGATCGGCGCCAGCCCCGACCTCG
>SKJO01000187.1 GCA_007121975.1 Nitriliruptoraceae bacterium
GCAGCCCGCCGGGGGCGACCACCCGCCCGTCGCACCGGGCCGCGAGCCGGGTGGCCTTGTCGGGACTGCGGTTGTAGACGTCGAGGTGGCCGATGCCCTGCTCGCGCAGCCGCTCGACCGACAGCGCCCCGACCGCGCCGGCGCCCACGATCAGTGCGCGACGCCCGGCGACGGGGCCGCCGAGCCGCGTGCCCGCCACCTCGAGGCCGACGTCGACCATCGAGGACGCGCCCTGCATGATCTCGGTCTCGCGCCGCACCCGTCGGCCGACCGACACGGCCTGGCGGAACAACCGCTGCAGGACCCGGCGGGCCGCCCCCTGATCGCGGGCGACCTGCATCGCCTGCTTGACCTGGGTGGCGATCTGGCCCTCGCCGATCACCATCGAGTCCAGCCCCCCGGCGACCGCGAACAGGTGCGCGGCGGCACGGTCGTCGTGGTAGCTGTACTCGACCTCGTCGAGGTCCTGAGGGTGCAGGTCGCCGCGTTCGGCGAACCAGCCGCGCAGCTCGTGCAGCCCCGGATGGAAGCGCGTCACGTGGGCGTAGACCTCGACCCGGTTGCAGGTCGAGAGGATCGCGGCCTCCAGCACGTGCTCGAGGCCGACCAGCGCGCGCAACGCCTTGGGCAGCTCCTCGGCAGGCACGGCGAGCCGTTCGAGGAGCGCAAGATCCGCGCTGCGATGGTTGCAGCCGACGACCAGCAGTGACATCAGCGCCCGTCCGTTCCGACGGTGGAGGGTAGCGGCTCGGGATCAGCCGGCGGCAGCCGGCAGGTCCTCGTCGGCCTGCTCGTAGAAGGACAGCAACTGCAGTTCGGTGGCCAGGTCCACGCGCCGCACCCGGACGTGCTCGGGGACGTCGAGGTAGAGGCTGGCGAAGCTGAGGATCGCGGTGACCCCGGCGGCGACCAGCGTGTCGGCGACCGCCTGCGCCGAGGCGTCGGGCACGGTCAGCACGGCCAGGGTCGCGCCGGTGCCCATCAGCACCGCCGGGAGGTCCTCGGCGGCCCGCACCCGGTGCCCGGCGATGGTCCGGCCGACGATCTGCGCATCGGCGTCGATCACGGCCGCGACGCGGAAGCCCCCACGCTCGAAACCGCCGTAGGCGGCCAGCGCCCGACCGAGGTTGCCGGCGCCCACCAGCACGACCGGACGGCCCTCGATGAGTCCGAGGACCCGGGCCAGCTCGTCAGCCAGCGCGGTGACGGGGTAGCCGACCCCCCGGGTGCCGTGCGAGCCAAGGCAGGAGAGGTCCTTGCGGACCTTGGCCGAGGTGGTGCCCGACGCCCGCGCCAGCTGCTCGCTGGAGAGCGTGATCGCGCCGGCCTGGGCGGCGCGACGCAGCGCCTGCAGGTACCGCGGCAGCCGTGCCGCCGTGGCATCCGGGATCGACGCCTCACCCACGTGGCTGCTCCTCTGGCCGGTCTCCCCCGCCGGAGGCAGGGTACGTGCCCAGGCTCCGGCGGCCCAAAGCGTCGCGTCACGCGGCGCGCCGGGCCCGACGGCGGGCGGTGCGCACCGCTCGGCGCACGGTGCCCGGGGCGAGCTCGAGCTCGGCCACCTCGACGCCGTCGATGACGACGACCGGCACCCGCACCCCGTAGCGCCGCACGAGCGCCTCGTCGGTGTCGACGTCGATGGTGCGCCGCCGTACCCGACGCGCCTCGGCGGCGACCAGGGCCTCGGCACGCCGGCACAGCCCACAGCCGGCGCGGGTGTAGACCACGACCTCGGGGCGGTGGCGCATCAGGGCGGGGGCGTCACGGTCGGGGGCGTCACGGTCGGGGGCGTCACGTCGTGGCGCGCAGCTCGCGGCGTCGGACCTTGCCGGTCGCCGTGTGCGGCAGCTGGGTGCGCACCTCGATGCGGGTCGGGCACTTGTAGCGGGCCAGGCGCTGGCGGCAGCGGCGAATCAGCGCGTCGGCGTCGAGCTCGGCGCCCACCCGGGGCACCACGAAGGCGGCCACGGTCTCGCCGGTGAGTGGGTGGGGCTCGCCCACGGCGGCGGCCTGCGCGACCGACGGGTCGTCGAGCAGGACCCGCTCGACCTCGCGCGGGTAGACGTTGAAGCCGTTGACGATGATGAGGTCCTTCTTGCGGTCGACGAGGTAGAGGTAGCCCTGCTCGTCGCGGCTGCCGACGTCGCCCGTGCGCAGCCAGCCGTCGGAGGTGAGCACCGCCTGGCTCGCCTCCTCGTCGTTCCAGTAGCCACGGAACACGTTGGGGCCCCGCACCCACACCTCGCCGGGGTCGCCGGGGGCGACGTCCCGGCCCTCGTCATCGACCAGCCGCAGCTCGATGCCGGGCAGCGGCAGGCCGACCGACCCGGGCCGGGCGGCCGGGGCCATCGAGTTGCTGGTGACGCCGGGACTGGCCTCGGTCAGGCCATAGCCCTCCTCGATGGTCAGGCCGGTGGCCGCGTGGAACCGCTCGAACAACGGCACCGGCAGCGGCGCGGCCCCGGACACCGCCAGGCGCACCGATGCGAGGTCCACCCCGTCGAGCGCGCCGGACTCGAGCCAGGCGACGTACATCGGCGGGGCGCCGAGCACGATGCTGACGTGGTGGGCGAGGATCGCCTCCCGGGTGGCGACCGGGTCGAAGCGGGGCACGAGCACCATCGTGGCCCCGGCGGTGATCGACACGCCGATGCCGACGTTGAGCGCGTAGATGTGGGCCAGCGGGAGCACCAGCAGCACGACGTCGTCGCCGCTGACCTCGAAGCGCCCGGCCAGGGACTGGTCCTGGTTCGCCGCCAGGTTGCGGCGGGTGAGCACCGCCCCGCGCGGCCGCCCGGTCGTGCCCGAGGTGTAGACCAGCGCGGCGAGGTCGTCGGGCTCACGGGTGACCAGCTGCGCCGTGCCCGCGTCGGCCACCCGCTGCTGCCAGGTGGCACAGCCGTCGACCTCGACCCCGTCGGTGAGCAGCACCCGCAGGGCCGGAAGCACCTCGCGCAGCTCGGCGACGTCCGCGGCGCGCTCCTCGCCGGCCACCACCAGCACGGCCCCGC
>SKJO01000445.1 GCA_007121975.1 Nitriliruptoraceae bacterium
CGCCACCGCCATCACGGCAGCCTGGTGGCGCAGCACCGGTGACGGTGACACGTACAACTCCCCGTCGATGAGCTCGTGACGGAGGCGCTCATCGGGCGCGAGCCGCGCCAGGTCCTCGTAGTCCAGACCCGTGGCGACCGGGACCGACATCTGCCACCTCCCCTCCGCTGACGGGGACCCTACGACCCGCAGCCTACGCCCGCCCCGCGGGGAGGGCCAGGCTGTGGACGGCACCGGGCGGCGGACCCGGCCCGACAACGCGAGGCTGCCTGGTGTCAGTCCCCCGCGCCGGCCAACGGCAGATCGAACCACACGCAGGTGCGTCCCGGCCGCGACTCGACCCCGGTGCGCCCCCCGTGGCGCTCGACGATCTCCCGGCTGATCGCGAGCCCGAGCCCGGTCCCACCCCGGCTGCGGGGATCGGCCGGATCGCCCTGCACGAACCGGTCGAAGATGCGTGGCTGCAGCTCGGCCGGTACCCCCGGCCCGCGATCGACCACCTCGACGCGGATGCGACGGGCACCGTTCGGGTTGGGACGCACCCGAACCTCGACGTCGCTGTCGAGGGGCGCGAACTTCGCCGCGTTCGACAGGTAGTTCGCCAGCACCTGCGCGAGCCTGGCGTGGTCCACGGTGACCAGCACCTCGTCGGGCGGTGCGTCAACGACCAAGCGCACGCCGTGCAGCGTGGCGTAGGGCTCGTTGTCGGCGACGGCTTCGGCCAGCAGCGGGGCCAGCGGCCCGGTGACCCGGTCGAAGGGCTGGCGGTCGGTCAACAGCCGTTCGAGGTCGAGCAGGTCGTCGATGAGCAGCCGCAACCGGTGGGTGTTGCGCTGGCCCACCTCCACCAACGTTGCTGCCGGCTCCGACAGCTCACCGACGACGCCGGCGGCCAGCGTCTCGAGCGCGCCGCCGATCGAGGTCAGCGGGGTCCGCAGCTCGTGGCTGACGTTGGAGATGAACTCCTCCTTGGCGAGCTCGGCCTGCCGGGCCTCGGTGACGTCCGAGGTCGCGCCGCTGATGCGCACCGGGTTGCCCTGATCGTCGTAGTCGATCAGCCCACGCACCACCATCGGGACCCGGTGCCCGTCGCGGTGCAGCCCCGCCGAGGGCAGCACGAAGGTGCGGGCCCCGGAGGCCATCACGGCCTCGAAGTCGGCCTCGAAGCGCGCGGAGTCGTCGGGGTGGGTCAGCTGCCGCCACGGCTCGGGCTCGGCGGGCAGCTCACCCGGCGCGTAGCCGCACAGCGCCCACCAGCGCTCGGAGTAGAACGAGCCGCCCGTGACCAGGTCGAGATCCCACCAGCCGTCGTTGGTGGCGGCGAGCACCCGCTCGAGCAGCTCCTGGTTGGCCCGCAGCGCCTGCTCGGCGTGCCGCAGCTCGGTGACGTCCTGGATCGTGCCGAACAGACGCGTCGGTGGATCGCCGGCATCCGGGGCGACACGGATCAGCTGCCGGACGTGGCGGACCTGCCCGTCGGGCCGGCACACGCGGTAGTCGACCGTCTGCTGCCCCTCGGTGACGGTGCGCCGGGCTGCCTCACCCACCAGCTCTCGGTCATCGGGGTGCATCAGCCTCCGGAAGGACTCCCGGGTCGGGGTGAAGCTGGCCGGGTCCACACCGATGAGCTCGTAGACGACCGGCGGCCAGCTCAGCTCGCCGGTGACGAGATCGCCCTCCCAGTGTCCGAGCCGGGCGAGTCGCTGCGCCTCCTCGAGCAGCGCGCGGGTCCGGGTCAGCTCCGCGCGCTGGCGATGCCGGGCGACCTGCTCGGTGACGTCCTCGAGGGTGCCATGGACCCGCACGACCACCCCATCGCGCAGCACGGCCCGGCCGAGCGTGCGGATCTGGCGCTCGGTGCCGTCGGGCGCGAGGAAGGGCAGCGTCAGGTCGTAGGGCTCGCCCGTGGCGCGCAAGCGTTCGAACGCGGCCGCGATCGTCTCGCGAGCCCCCGGCGGATAGCGCTCCAGCCCGAGACCGACCGATCCCTCGACCAGGGACGGGTCGGTGCCGTACAGCTCGTGGGTCATCGCCGACCAGACATTCCGACCGGTGCCCGGATCGAGCTCCCAGGTGCCGACGCGTACCTGCTCCTCGAGCAGCACACGGGCGGCACGGTCACGCCTCGGGTCGGCGACATCCGAGGCGACGAGGTAGGCGAGCCACGCACCCGGGTGGGGCTCCGCCTGGCAGCGCACCCACCGGTGACCGTCGCCCTGCTGCGCCAGCCGCAGGTCGGCGTCATGCACCGGTGCGCCCTCCGACAAGGAGTACAGCAGCCGCTGGGCAGCGGGGCGATCCTCGACGTGGACGAGGTCGACCAGCGGCCGTCCCTCGAGGTGCTCGGCAGGCCAACCCAGATACTGCGACCAGGTCTGGCCGAGCTCGTTCAGCGTCCCGTCGGAACCCAACAGCCCCCACAGCTGAGCCGACAGCCGCAGGAAGACCTCGCGGTCGGTTGCCTCGCTCACCGGCTCGGTCACCCTTGCGTGCCCCTCTCCTCGAACCGTTGGCCAACGGCCCGGCCTCGACCATCGGCCGCCCCTTGCAGGCCCGCCGATCGGCGCCACGTGGTGCCACCCATCATGGGCCCCCACCCTAACAGCGACCGCGGGTCCGGCGACGCGACGACGAGCAGCGTCCGCCTGCCCGGCGGCGAGAGGCTCAGCCTCGCCCGCCGGTCCCCTGCGGCCCGCGCGCGCCCCGAGAGCTGCGCGCCTGTCGACGCAGGTCGTCCAGACGGTCGGCGACCGGGGCCTCGTGGCCGTGCCGGGAGGGTTGGTAGAGCACGGTGCCCGCGAGCTCGTCGGGGAGGTAGCCCTGCTCGGGCACGAACCCCGACGGGCGGTCGTGGGGGTAGGCGTAGTCCACCCCGTGGCCGAGCTTCTCAGCGCCGGCGTAGTGCCCGTCGCGCAGATGCACGGGGACGTCGAGGTTGCCCGCCGAGCGCACGGTGCGCAGCCCGTCGGCCAGCGCCCGGGCGACCGCGTTGGACTTGGGCGCGACCGCCA
>SKJO01000195.1 GCA_007121975.1 Nitriliruptoraceae bacterium
CCTCGCTGTCGTCGATGGTGGTGGCCCTGCTGCTCGGCGCCGCGGTGTTCACCTCCTTCCTGGTATCGGCCGCGGCTCCCCAGAGCTTCACGCGGTGGGTGCTGTCGGCCGAGGTGGCACCACTGCTGATCGTGGCGCTGCTGCTGCTGGCCTTCATCCCGCTGGGGATGTTCCTCGACCCGTTGTCGATCATCGTGCTCGCCGTGCCGATCGCCTACCCGGTGGTCGACGGGCTCGGCTTCGACCTGATCTGGTTCGGCATCCTGGTCGTCAAGACGGTCGAGGTCGGGCTGATCACCCCACCGCTGGGCATCAACGCCTTCGTGGTCGCCGGCGCCGGTGACATGTCGGTGGAGGACGCCATGCGCGGCGTGCTGTGGTATGTGCCGATCGACCTAGCCACCATCGGGGTGTTGTTCGCGTTCCCCGGACTGGTTCTGTGGTTGCCCGGGCGGCTGACCGGAGGTGTGATGTGAGGCGGGCCATCGACGCGTTCACCACCGCCATCAACGTGATCGCCGGCGCGGCCATCCTCGTGCTCATGGCCCTGACGGCCTGGGAGGTCTCGCGGCGACTGCTCTTCAACGTCTCCTGGGCCGGCCTGATCGAGTACTCGGAGGTCGTGCTCGTCGTGCTCTTCTACCTGAGCATGGCGGCCGCCCTGCGCTCCAAGGCACACATCGAGGTCGAGAGCGTCTACCGGTACCTGCCTCGCCGGATCCGTGGGTGGCTGGAGGTGGTGGCGCTCACCATTCTGCTCGTGTTCCTGCTGATGCTGCTGTGGCAGACCACCGGCCGTGCCGTCGAGTCGTTCCTCGTGCGCGAGTACCGCATGGGCCTGGCCCGCGTCCCCATCTGGCCGGCCCGCGCGGTGATCCCGATCGGCCTGCTGGCCTTCAACCTGCAGTTGCTGCTGCGCATCATCGATCGGGTCGGCACCGCCCGGCAGGGTGGGGAACCCGGCGACCCGGTCCCGGGCCCGTCACCGACGCCATCGTGAGGGCTCCCCGGCGCTGGTGGTGCAGGTCCCGCGCCGGCGTGGGCTCACGACCCGGTCGGCCGGGACCCACCATCGGGCAGTCCGACCATCGTCGCGGGGTAGCAGATCACCACGAGCATCTCGGCCTGGTCGCTGAGGGCCTCGTAGAGGTGGGCCCCGTCGCCGCGGAAGGTGACGTAATCGCCGGGTTCCAGATCGACGGGACCGGTCACGGGGCCGACCCGCACCCGGCCACTGCGCACCACGATGTGCTCCACGGTGCCGTGGGCGTGCCCGTCGGAGCGCTGCGGATCACCGCCGCGGATGGTCACGTCGAGCAGGTCGATGCTCGACATACCCCGCGGTTGCGCGAGCAGTCTGACGTCCATCACCAGCCCGGAGAGGGTGGCCTGCTCACCGCGGCGCACGACCACCGGACGCTGCTCGGGATCGGGGTCGATCAGCGCGCCGAGGTTCAGGTCCAGCGCCTGCGACAGCGCCCACACCGTCTCCACCGTCGGGTTGGCGGTTCCGGCCTCGAGGTTGGTCAGCGTGGTACGAGACAACTCGGCCATCGCCGCGACCTGTGCGAGCGACAGGCCGCGCTCGAGCCGCGCGCGGCGCAGGTTGGCCCCCACGGAGCGGGCAAGGTCGTTCACGAGGTCGTGTCTCCGGATCAGGGACCGCACCAGACGGGCCCGTCTGCACGCTAGTCCGTGGAGGGTGTCCAGTTTACTGGACGCATCGACCATTGGACTGTACAGTGCGGGGGACGCGGAGGGAGCCCGCCATGAATCTTGACGCCCCAGATCTGCCCGACGTCGAGCTTGCTGAGCGCCAGGAGGTGCAGTTGCTCGACCCGGACGGCCGCTACGACGCGGACTCGCCCTGGAACCCCGAGCTCAGCGACGACACGCTGCGCGAGATGTACCGCTGGATGGTGCTCACACGACGGGTCGACCGTGAGATGATCAACCTCCAGCGCCAGGGGCAGCTCGGCGTCTACCCGTCCTGCCTCGGCCAGGAGGGCGCGCAGATCGGGGCTGCCTTCGCGCTCGGCGAGCAGGACTGGGTCTTCCCGCAGTACCGCGAGCTCGGGCTGTCGCTGTACCTCGGCGTCCCTCAGGCCGCCTCCGCGCACCTGTGGCGGGGCACCTGGGGGCTGGGTTACGACCCGCACGAGTTTCGCTTCGCGCCGATCTCGATCCCGATCGGCACCCAGGCGCTGCACGCCACCGGGTTCGCGCTCGGTGCCCGGCTCGACGGCCGGTCACTGGCCACCGTCGCCTGCGTGGGCGACGGCGCGACCAGCACCGGTGACGTGCACGCCGCGATGACCTTCGCGGCCGTGATGCGCGCACCCACCGTCTTCTTCATCCAGAACAACCGCTACGCGATCTCGGTGCCGCTCGAGAAGCAGACGGCCGCCCCCACGCTCGCGCACAAGGCCATCGGCTACGGCATGCCGGGCTGGCGCTGCGACGGCAACGATGTGATCGCCACCCACGCGGTCGTGCGCCACGCCCTCGAGCGCGCCCGGGCCGGCGAGGGGCCCGCGCTGGTCGAGGCCATGACCTACCGCATGGAGGCCCACACCACCTCCGACGACCCGACGCGGTACCGCAGTGAGGAGGAGCTCGACGCGGCCCGCCTCACCGACCCGATCCTGCGGCTGCGACGCCTGCTCGAGTCCCGCAGCGCGCTCGACGAGCAACAGGCCGAGCAGGTCGAGCAGGAGGCCGAGCGGATGGCAGCCGAGGTCCGCGCCGGCATCTACGACGCCCCCCACGGCGATCCCACCGAGATTTTCGACCACGTCTACGTCGATGCGACCGGCCGGTTCGAGCAGCAGCGCGCCCAGCTGCAGGCCGAGCTCGCCGGCACCGAGCAGGAGCATCGCTGATGGCGACCACCACGCTGGCCAAGGCCCTCAACACCGCGCTGCGCGACCTCATGGCCGAGGACGAGCGCGTGCTCGTGTTCGGGGAGGACGTCGGCATGCTCGGCGGGGTGTTCCG
>SKJO01000385.1 GCA_007121975.1 Nitriliruptoraceae bacterium
CGCACTGGCCCAGCGGTCGCCGAGGATCGCCATCGTCTCGGGGAAGAACAGCTCGGGACGGTCGGCCACCGACTCCCAGCCGCTGCGCCGGAAGCGCCGTGGGGGACTGGCGTCCGCCAGGCTGCGTCCGGGCGAGCGCATCGAGGTGATGTCGCGTGGCTGCACGTCGGTCGCGCCGCACTCCGCACAGCCCAGCAGCGGCAGGCAGCGCTGCCCGCAGGCGGTGTGCTCGAGCACCGGCAGCTCCTCGGTGCGGCCCGGCACCCAGCGCACCTCCCAGGTCCAGATGGCGACCAGCACCTGCCACAGCGCGAGGCCCGCCTCGGTCAGCCGGTACTCCTCGCGGGTGCGGTGCTCGTCGCGGTAGGGCACGCGCACGAACACCCCCGCGTCGACCAGCAGCCGCAGCCGGGCGGCGAGCACCGCCTCCGAGATCGACAGCCCCTCCCGCCAGCCGCTGAAGCGACGCTCGCCGGCGAAGGCCTGCTGCAGGATCAGCAGCACCCACTGGTCGCCGAGCAGCTGCAGCGCCCCCCCGATGCGGTCGCCGGCGGCTGGCACCCGGAGCTCCTCACGGCGGCGACGATCGGACCCGGTGATGCTACGCGCCGCCGGGGGAGCGGGCACCCACCGCGCGCAGGCTCACCGCCCCCGCCAGCGGGCACCCACCGTGTGCAGGCTCACCCGCCGGGCAGCAGCGCGTCGATGAGCACGTCGAGCGGCACCTCGACGTCCTCGGGGCCATGCGCCACCAGCCACACCGGCCGGTCGAGGTGGCGCACCGCCACCGCCTGCCCGTCCTCGGCCACCAGCACCCCGTCGCCGAGGGTGGGCTGCTCACCGAGCATCTCCTGCACGAACGACGGGTTGGCGCTGAGCGTCACCTGCAGGCCGTCGAGGTCGTCGCAGGTGACGAACCCTCCCCACTGGTTGAACCCGATGAAGGCCACCTGGACGTCCTCGGACCACGCCGGCATCGGGCACTCCCAGGCCCTCGGGTCGGTTGCGTCGGGGTCCATCACCAGCTGTCCGATCCCCAGCGCCGCGTGGAAGGGCACGGCCTCAGGGTCGGTTGCCACCGCGCCCATCGGCCACTCGAGCCCGCTGAGCCGCGCCGCATCCCGCCCGACGACGTACATGACCTCGTCCTGGTTGCAGCCTGCCGCCAGCAGCGGGCCGGGGTCGTCGACCAGCGGCTCGCCGACCAGGTCCACCCACCCGCCGTCCCCGTCCTCGACGGCGACGAGCTCGCTCATCTGGTCGTAGATCACGCCGTGCTGCATCGGCTCCAGGTCGGCGAAACGGTCGACCTCCTGCGCGATCACCTCGAGCAGCAGGGCGGTCTCCTCGAAGATGTCGAGGCGCAGCTGCACCACCAGGTCGCCGCCATCGGGGTAGCCGACCTCGAGCAGCGCCTGCCAGCCGACCAGCCGGTCGCGCAGCTCACCCACCCCGAGCTCCCCGCGGTCCTCGACGGGGCCGGGCTCCCCGAACGCCGCGAGATCGGCGACCGCCTCGCAGGCCAGCGCCACCAGGTCGGGATCCAGCCCGTCCGCGCCGTACCAGCCGCCCCCGTCGTCATCGGCCGCGGCCCCGTCGTCGGCCCCGTCCGCGGCGTCGCCATCATCCGCGGCGTCAGAACCGCCGGCGTCGGCCGCGTCCCCGTCCGGGTCAGGATCGGGTGCGGGAGCTTCCGGGACGATGAAGTCGAGGGCCTGCGCAGGATCCTCCGCCGCGTCCTGTCCGTCCCCGCACCCGGCCAGCAGGGCCGTGGCGGCCAGCGACAGTGCAGCCAACAGCCGTAGCGACGAGATCATGCGCACACCTCTTCCGCCTCGTGGCCCCCGAGGCCTCACGGCGAGCCCTGCCCGGGACCCGCGCCGGCGTCCCTCGGCCGAATCGCCCGGTGCCGTCCCCGGGTGGACCGTGCCCTTCCCCACGCTACGGACCGCCTGCGGCGCCGAGTAGGGCCGAGAGGCCACATCGGCGGCTGGCCCCCGCCGGGGTTCGGCGGCCTGGCCCCGCCGGGGTTCGGCGGCTGGCCCCCGCCGGGGTTGGTTGTCACACACCGACCGGCGCGGACAACTATCGTCAAGCAGGCGGCACGCCGGGGGGCGGAGGCGCGGGAGGCGGCATGGAACAGGTCCGCACGGCCGAGGACGCCCGAGCCCTCGCTGCCATGCTCGACCTGCTGCCCGACCGGGTCGCGCACTACCGACGGCGGGACATGCGCATCCTCTACGTGAACGAGGCGCAGGCCAGCTACAGCGGCACGACCCGTGAGGACATGGTCGGCCGGTCGGTCGCCGAGTACCTCGACGATGCCACGTTGGCGCAGCTGCAGCGTGACCTCGCCGCCATGCACCCCGGTGCGCCGATCGGCCGCTACCTCCATCACCGCAACGGCCGCTGGACCGAGTGGGTCGAGCAGTTGATCAGCGGCCCGGAAGGTGACGAGATCATCGCCATCGGCCGCGACGTCACCGCGCACCGCGCGGAACGCGCCCGGCGCGAGGAGTCCGAGACCCGCTTCGAGCAGGTCATGCTGGCTGCGCCCATCGGCATGATCCTGGTCGACCTCGACGGTCGCATCAAGCAGGTGAACCCGGCGCTGTGCCAACTGCTCGACTGGCGTGCGGACGATCTGGTCGGTCGCAGCGTCTTCGCGATCACCCACCGCGACCACCGCAGGTCGGATGCGGCCTACGCCCTGCGGGTACGCAGCGGCGAGATCGGCGCCGACACGCCGCTGGTCACCCGCTACCTGCGGGGGGACGGCGAGGCGGTGTGGTGCGAGAGTCGGCTGTCGCTGATCCGCGACGAGCACGGCACGCCCCGCGAGGTGGTGGCCCAGATCATCGACGTCAGCGCCCAGCGCGAGCGCGAGCGCTTCCTCGAGCAGCAGGCCGTGATGGAGCGGCAGGTCTCCGCGCGGCTGCGGGAGCTCGACGAGCTCAAGGACACCTTCCTCGCGGCGGTGTCCCACGAGCTGC
>SKJO01000424.1 GCA_007121975.1 Nitriliruptoraceae bacterium
CCCCTACTCGTCATCGCGCCGTGCGGTCCTTGGCCCGCAGGGCCGCCACGGCCGAACGCCGCGAGGCGTGGGGTCGAAGGCGACAGCCACGGTGCTCTGTGTGGGTGCCGGTGAGCTGATCCAGGGAACGCTCGCCGGGTTTCTCATGGCCAGAGTCGGCCCCGGCAGCCGGATCTCGACGTACCGAGCAGGGCGTGGGTTCCCCGCCGCCGGGGGTGGTCTCGCCGGCGCGCGTCGGTGCCGAGGGGAGGCTGCCCCCTCCCGTTTTGTAATAATACCGACTTGCACGTACAGTGATGTGACACAAGGCGCTCGTCCGTGGCGCCCGATCCGGAGGATCGGTATGGGGTACGTGCTGTTGTTCGTCGCCATCGTGGCCGAGGTCATCGCTGTGGTGGCGCTGCGGATGTCGCAGGGGTTCAGCCGTGTGCTGCCCACGGTGACGTCCTTGGCGGGGTTCGCCGTGGCCCTGTGGTTGCTCGCGCTGGCCATCAAGACGGTGCCGTTGAGCATCAGCTACCCAACCTGGGCGGGGGTCGGCACGATCGGGGCGTTGACGGCCGCCTACCTGCTGTTCGACGAGCGACTCCGCCCAGTGCAACTGCTCGGTGTCGCCGCGGTCGTGGTCGGGGTCGTGCTGGTGCACGCCCCGAACATCCTTGCCGGGGATGCCTGATGGGCTGGGAGTTCGACGAGCACCGGACCCGCGATGGGCTGCGCCTGCGGACGGGCATGTGGTCGGTGCGGCAGCCCCGAGGCCATTGCCTGATCATCCAGGGACGGGGCGACTACCTCGAGAAGCACGCCGAGGCGGCCGCCCTGCTGGCAGCACTGGGGCTGACGGTGGTGTCGGTGGATCTCCGCGGGCAGGGGGCGTCGTCCCGGCTGCGTGGTCGGGCGGGAACCGCGGACGTGGTGTCGTTCGACGACCACCTCGATGACCTCGAGGAGGTCCTGGGCAGCCGATCGGGTCTCGTCGGCCCCCGCCTTGTGCTGTCGCACTCCATGGGCGGACTGCTCACCGTGCAGCACCTGCTGCGGTGGCCGCAGCACGTGGCGGCGGCCGTACTGCTCAGTCCGATGTTCGCCTTCCGCGGCGCTCCGCCACCGGCGGTCGTCGCCGGCCTCGCCGCTGCCGCCGTCACGCTCGGCTTCGGCGGTGCGCTTGCACCCGGGGAGCGCGCCGCCGATCCGGAACACTGCGACCTGGCGACGAACATGTCGACCGATGACCCGGACGGGTTCGCCCGGCTGCAGCCACTGCAGCGTGCCCACCGCGATCTGGTCGTGGAGGGCGGGACCTGGCGGTGGGTCCGGGCCGCGAACCGGGCCATCCGGCAGGTGGCACGCGCCGACCTCGCTCACATCACCACCGACGTGCTGATCGCGTCCTCGCCGACCGACCCAGGTGTCGACCCCGCCGCCCACCACAGCCTCGCCGCCCGACTACCGGCCGCACGCGTCCGCACCTACGCTGGCCGGCACGATCTGCTGTTCGCCTCCCCCGCGACGGTGGAGACGTTGTGGCAGGACATCGCCTCCCACCTCACGCCGCACCTGGGACCGCCTTCGTGACCCGCGCACTCGATCCGGCCGCCTCCGCGGCACACATCGGTGTGACCCGTCAGACGATCCACCGTTGGGAACGCTCGGGCCTGTTGGAGCGGATCGATCCGGACGGCCCCCCGCGCTACCGCCCCGCCGACCTCGAACGCGCCGCCGCCAGATCCGGGTCCCGCCCCGATCCCGCCGAGGTCCGTGCCTCCATCGTGCTCGCGGCCGCAACCCTCGCACGTCGAGACGGCATCGCCGCCTGCACGTTGGACCGGGTCGCGATCGAGGTCGGGCTATCGCGCAGCGGTGTCCTCCACCACTTCGATCACAAGCGCGACCTGCTCCGCGCGCTGGTGGACACGTTCGTCACCCGCTTCGAGTCCCGGCTCGCGCAGGCCGAAGCCGAGGCCACACCCGGCCGCGGACGGCTCGGTCGGGCCTACGTCGCCGCGACCACCGCACCCGACGACGACCTCAGCGTCGCCGTCATTGTCTGTGCCGTCGAACAGCCCGACCTCCTCGAACCCGTCCAACGCCACCTACGCACCTGGTACCGACGCATCGACGACGACGGCGGCACCGACGCGGTCATCGCCGCACTCGCAGCAGACGCCCTCTGGCTCCTACCACTCCTCGGCTTCCAACCGCTATCGGCACTCCTCACCGCCAGGACCCTCAACCAACTCCGCCACGACGCCTAGGACCCACCCTCGCCGATCGACCCGGCAACGGATCCCCACGACGTCATGCACCCACGGGGCCTACCGGCCGCATCTCCGGCACGGCTCCACGAACAGCGCAACGCCCGCAGGACCGCCACGGCAGCAGGCCGCACGGCTCGCCTCCGGTCTCCGCGATGGCCGTCTGCGCGAGGTGCCGCCTGGTGCTCGGTGTGGCCGATACCGGCAGCGAGCTCGTGATCGTCGTCGCGGGTTCGGGCGGCCGCCTGTGGCCGCCCACGTGGTCGACCCGCTCGTCGTGCGGGCGCTGGTGGCGTCGGTTCATCTAGGCGGCGATCATGTGGCCCGGGCCCCGGTCGGGCAGCAACCGCCGGAGGCCGACGAACACACGGGTGGCGGCCTCGACAACACGGTCCTTGGCCGAAGGACCGCACTCGGAGCCGGGCCAACCGCTGATCGATGGCGCACCCACTTGGCTCCCTCGCAGACCTGGGAGCGCAAGGACCGGGAGCTGATCGGCCAGCGTGCGCGGGTCTGCTTCGTCGTACCGGTCGCGACCGCGGCAGCGCGATCGAGGCTGTCGTGATCGGCGAGAGCAGCTGCTGTGTGCTGTCCGGCTACGGGAGCCGGTCCAGGTAGGCGCGGACGTCGGACCGAGTCACGCGCCGGTGCGAGCCGCACCAGTGGAACGGGATGCGGCCGGCTTCGAGCCAGGCGACCAGGGTCGGGCGGGAGATGCCGAGCAGCACGGCTGCC
>SKJO01000131.1 GCA_007121975.1 Nitriliruptoraceae bacterium
CACTGGCGTGCGTTGAGTGTGGCTCGTCGTGCGGCTGGCGTGCGAGGATGGGCGGGCGGGGGCGCTACTCGGAGATGTGGCGTACGGAGCCGGACACGGGTGTCCGCGTGGGTACGCCGCATGGTCCAGCGTGGATGATGCGGCGTACGGAACCGGTCACCGGCGACCGGTTGGGTACGCCACATCCCCTGGGGGCCCCGCTGGCCAGCGCGGACCGAGCTTTGAGCGCACACGTCACGCCACAGAACGCACGGTGATGCCGCCGCAGCAGCGCTTCGGAGCGCTGCACGCCCACCGTGCACGCCCACCGTGCACGTTGGCCGCACGACGGTGCTGCCACGGCAGCGTTCCAGGCGACGCGCGGGGCCTTCACCGGGATGCCCGGGCCGGTCGCGCAGACGCCGACCTCGTGACCCTGGCGGGCCGAGTATCAGGGCTGATGCTGGCCGACCGCTCCGAGTACGACGTCGAGGTGGTCGTTGGCCAGCACCGCGCCGGGATCCATCCGCGCCCGCACGGCCGCGAAGCGTCCCCAGCCCGGGTAGCGCGGCGCGAGCTCGGCGGCGCTCGCCGGGTGGCGCTTGCCCCAGTGCGGCCGGACGGTGCCGTGGTCCTGCGCGAGCTCCCAGGCGGCGGCGAGCAGCCGCTTGTGGGGCAGGCGCACGTGGTTGTGCACCGCCACGTACAGCGAGTCGCGCCCGTGGGAGGTCGACAGCAGCGCATCGTCCGCGGCGGTGGTGCGCAGCTCGATCGGGAACACCACCTCGAAGCGTTCCCGTTCGATGCGCTCGAGCAGCGCTCGCACGAACTCCAGCCCCTGCTCGCGGGGCAGGGACAGCTCCATCTCCGTGAAGCGCACGTCGCGGGCGGAGGCGAAGATGCGGTGCCAGGCGTCCACCCGGGTGCCGGTGCCCGCCAGCTTGGAGGTCAGCCGGTTGATGGTCGGGATCGTGCCTGGCGCCCGCCCGCCGAGCCGGCACAGCCCCTCGAAGACGTGGGTGGTCAGCAGCCGGTCCTCGGCCCAGGCTCTGGCCGGGTGGCGGGGAGCGGGCGCGGCGTCGACGACGTCGTTGGTGCGGGTCCAGGCCGTGTCCGAGTAGGGGAAGACGTAGGCCTCGAAGTGGCGGTGGGCGGCGGCGCGCTCGTGGAAGGTGTCGAGCACCTCGGCCAGCGGCTCGGCGCCGTCCTCGCCGCGCAGCGTGTAGGCGTCTACCACCTCGAGGTCGACCTCGGTCACGATCCCGATGGCGCCGAGCCCGACCACCGCCGCCAGGAACGCGTCACGCTCGGCGCGGTCGGCCGCGTCGCGGGTGAGCTCGTGGACCTGCCCACGGCCGTCGACCAGCTGCAGGGCCGTGACCTGGGCGGCCAGCCCGGGAAGCGTCGCCCCGGTGCCGTGCGTGCCGGTGGCCAGCGCCCCGGCCAGGGCCTGACGGTCGATGTCGCCGAGGTTGGCCAGCGCCAGCCCCCGCCGGTCGAGTGCGGCGGTGAGCTGGTGCAGCCGGATCCCGCCCTGTACCCGGACCCGGCCGGCCTCGCGGTCGACGTCGAGCAGCGCGTCCATCAGCGCGAGGTCGAGGAGCACCCCGTCGGTGGGCACCAGCGGGGTGAAGGAGTGCCCCGAGCCGACCGGGCGTACCCGGTGTCCCTCGGCCGCGGCCCGGCGCACGATCGCGGCGAGCTCGGCGGTGCTGACCGGGCGCTCGATGCGGGCGGGGGAGCAGGTCAGCTCCCCCGACCAGTTGGTCCAGCGGGGCGGGGCCATGGGCGCCTCACGGGGTGGCGGGTCAGGGCGTGGCGGGCGGAGGATCGGACGGCGGCTCATCCGGTGCGTGCTGCGGCGGGTCAGCGGTGTCGTCGCTCGGTGGGACGGGTGGCTGGTCCGCCGGCGACATGCCCGGGTCGCTGGGCGCGGGCTTCGCGGCCGACTCTTCGGCGGCCGCCTGCTCGGCCGCGGCCTTCTTGGCCTGGCGCTTACGACGGGCCACGCGGCGCCGCTCGACGTGCGCCTGGTAGGCCTCGACCACCTCCTCGGCAGGGCCGTCGGCGACCAGTTCCCCATGGTCGATCCACAGCACCCGATCGCAGATGTCTAGCACGCTGCGCATCGAGTGCGACACCAGGAACACCGTGCCGGCGTCGGCGATCATCTCCTTGATGCGGGCGTCGGAGCGTTCCTTGAACTCGGCGTCACCGACCGACAGCGCCTCGTCGATCATCAGGATGTCGGGGGTTACCGCGGTCGCGATCGCGAACTGCAGTCGGGCGCGCATGCCGGAGCTGAACGCCCGGAGCGGGACGTCGACGAATTCCTCGAGCCCGGCGAACTCGATGATGTCGTCGAGTCGCGCGTCGAGCTCGGAGCGGGGGATGCGCAACGAGGTGCCGCCGAGGAAGATGTTCTGTCGGGCGGAGAGGTCGCTGATCAGTGCCGCGCGGACTCCGAGCAGCACAGGGTTGGAGCGCACCTTGATCTGCCCGGCGGTGATCGGCACCAATCCGCCGATGGCCCGCAGCAACGTGGTCTTGCCCGATCCGTTGTGGCCGATGACCCCGACCGACTCGCCGGTGGTGGCCACCATCGAGACCTGCTTGATCGCATGGATCCGGCGGGTCTGCCGCTCCCGGTTCGACCCCCGCAGCAGACGTCGCAGGCTGCGGTTGCGCTCGACATAGATCTCGTAGTCGACGGCCAACCGGTCCACCACGACCGTCGGGGAATCGCCTTGCGCTGGGGCGCGAACGCTCGGGGCGCTAGACACTGGAGTACCGATCCTCGACCCGGCGGAAGTACGCGAAGCCGCCGGCGAGCAGCAGGACCGCCCAGGCGGTTCCCAGCAACCAGGTGCGCGCAACCAGCGGCGTGCCGAGGACGGACTGGCGGGTCATCTCCAGGACGTTGTAGATGGGGTTGATCTGCAGCGTCCAGCGCAGCGCATCGTTGGGGATCAGATCGGCGTTGATGGGGATCAGCACCCCGGACACGTACAGCCCGAGCCGCAGCAGGAAAGGCAGCAGGTTGGAGAAGTCGGCGAAGTGGAACGTGAAGCGGGCGGCAAACAGCGCGAGCCCCAGGTTCATCATGCCGTGCACGACCAGTGCGGGGGCCAGCAGCAGCCAGGACCACCCGGGCCGGACCCCCATCAGCAGCACCAAGCCGAGCATCGCCCCGGTGGCCCACAGGTAGGTCGCGGTCTGGGCGATGGCCGAGCCCAGCGGCAGGATCGTGCGCGGGAAGGACAGCGACTGCACCAGCCGGCGGGATTTGACCAGCGAGTTGGACCCGAACTGCACCGTCGAGCGGGTGTAGGTGTAGGCGATCACCCCGACCGTGAGGAACGGCAGGTAGTCCTCGACACCCCGTCGTTCTTCGATGCCGAGGATCACCTGGAAGATGAGGTAGTAGATGCCCACCAGGATCATCGGGTTGAGCAAGTACCACGCGCGGCCGAGAACCTTGTCCTGGTTCCTTGCCTGCAGTTGTCCCATCGGGACCGTCATCGCGAACTCGCGGTGGCTCCAGAGCTCGGCGAGGTAGGACCGCATGCCGCCCTGGTAGCCCACGGTGCGAAGCCGCGGCTGCTGCATCGCCCGGGCGACTCGCTGATCGAGGTCTGCTGCCGGGACCAAGTGCTCGGGGACCACGGGTGGCTTCGCGGGTCGTGCCACGGACGGTTCGCCTTCCTGTCGGTCGGGACGGTGGTAGGAACGGACGAGTCAGGGGCTGCCCGCCAGGCGCCGCAACGGTAGCCGACCCGACCTCGTGGCCCAGGGGTACGCCTCGACCGAACGGCGGAGCAAGTACGCTGCCGGGCTGCTACGTCGCCGTGACGTCCACTGAGGTCGAGGAGCTCGAGGTGCAGGAGCCGGTGGTCAGGCCTCCCTCGGTCCGCGAGCAGCTCGGTGAGGCCGCGGCCGAGCTGCTCGATCGCTGTCGCGAAGAGGGCATCGGTTGCTGGGTCGACAGCGGCTGCCTGCTGGGGCTGATCCGTGACGGCCAGGTGCCGTCGTGGGACAAGGACGTCGATCTCGGGGTGCTGCGTGACGACCTGGATGCGCTGCGTACCGTCGTGCACGACGTGGCGGCACGCCACGGCCTGCTCGTGGTCGAGAAGCAGCTGGCAGGTCGGACCTACGCGGTGATCGTCAAGGTGCCGAAGAGTGGGCCTGCGCATCTGCTGCCCATGGCAATCCACGTCTTCGATCGCGAGCAGGACTGGGCCGTCTCCCCACAGCCGCACCTGCTGGTCGCCAAGGGGGCGCGGCTCGCCCGGCACCGTCTTGGCATCATGCCTCCGCACCAGGGCACGACGTGGCTACTGCGGCGCCTGCTGGGCTCGACCCGACGTGCCCCACGGGACGTGCTCGTGGTGCTGATCGCGCAGTTGCGTCTCCGGCGGGCGGTCTCCCCGTTGCTGCGGCTCGCGCAGCGTCGGCACCGTTGGGGCACCGTTGTCGTCCGTCATCCCCTCGAGCTGTGGTACACGGCCTGGGTCTACGATCTACTGATGTGGCGGATCGACTGGCCGCACGTCGGGAAGTTGGACACGCTGGAGATCGACGGTATGTCGCTCACGGTCCCGTCCGACGCCGAGAGCTACTTGGCCGCGCGCTACGGCGCGAGCTGGCGTGAGCCGGTGCGCGACTGGTTCTACGTGCTCGATGACGGGTGCCTGCACGGAGCCGGACGATGAGCGAGCACGCCTCCCGAACCTCGTCGACAGATGGTGGCATGGGCGCGCTGCTCGAGGTCCTCGACCGCCACGAGGTGCCCTACTTCATCGACAGCGGCGTGCTGCTCGGCCTGCGCCGCAGCGGGGCGCTGCTCGACTGGGAGAAGGACATCGACCTCGGCGTGCTCGGCGACGGCCTGCCGGCGCTGCTCGCCTGCGCTCGTCCGCTGGAGGAGGCCGGCTACCGCGTGCTGGTCAACCGCTATCGCGGCGTGGTCTACTCGGTCGGCGCCAAGCGCCGCAGCGGTACGGGTCCCGATGCGCTGCGCGCGGCGATCCACGTCTACTACGACCGCGGACGGTGGCTGTGGTCGCCGCAGACCCAGATCTATGTGCCTCCGCCTGCCCCCGACCTGTACCTCGGGCAGCGCAGTCTGGTGGGTCGTCGCCTGCGGCGGCTCGTCGAACGGTGGCTGTACCGCGAGGAGACCGCTGACGGGCGCCAGTCCCGGCCCCCCGACGCGGATGACTCGCTGATCTACCGGGTCTCGCGCTGGACCTATCGCCGCATCGATCGGGGATGGATGGCCGAGACCTGGCCGATCCGCGAGGTCTACGTCCCGATGACCTGGATCATCCCCAAGGAACTGGTGGCGCCCCTCGGGCAGTTGCGGGTCGGGGAGGTCACCTACCCGGTGCCCGGTCGAGTCGACGACTACCTCACCTACCGCTACGGCGATTGGCGGACGCCGGTCCGTGACTGGTGCTACTGGGAGGACGACGGTGCCATCCGGCGGATGCGCCCGGACCGCTACCGCCCCCACGTCCAGACGCCGTGAGCGCCCTCAGCCGTTGTCGGATCCTTCCGCCGATCGGATAGGTTCCCTGACCGAAATGGCCGGCCGCCGGTCAGACGTGCGATCATCCGGGGTCGGAGCGCGGGACGGGCTCCACGAGTCGGTTCCAGAGCGCGGCCCCCCAGCGCCCCTCGTCGAGGAATCATCGTGGCAACCAACATCGTCATTCTGGCTGCCGGCGTTGGCTCGCGACTCGGCCGGGCGGCGCCCAAGCCTCTCACCCCCATTGGGGGTGGCGAGTCGATCATCGAGCGTGCGGTGCGTAGCCTCCAGCACCGGTTTGCCAAGCACTCGATCCACCTCGTGGTCGGCTACAAGAAGGAGTTGATCATGGAGGTCGTCCCGGATGTCGGGTTCATCTACAACCAGGACTACGGCGACACCAACACTTCCAAGAGCCTGCTGAAGGCCCTGGACATCCTCGGGCCCGGAGGCGTTCTCTGGCTCAACGGTGATGTGGTCTTCGACGATCAGGTCATCGATCTGCTGCTCCCGCATCTCGCCATGGACCGCTCCTTCTTGTGCGTCAACACCTCCAAGGTCTCGGAAGAGGAGGTCAAGTACACGCTCGATGATGCGGGCCGCGTTCAGCAGCTGTCCAAGGTCGTCGAGGAGGGAGCCCTCGGTGAGGCGATCGGCATCAACTACATCTCGGCGTCGGATCGCGTGCACCTGACCCGTCGGCTTGAGCAGTGCGCGCCGACCGACTACTTCGAGCGTGGGATCGAGCAGGCCATCGACATGGACGGGATCCACGTCGAACCGCTGGACATCTCCCACCTGCCGATCATCGAGGTTGACTTCCTCGAGGATCTCGCTGCGGCCAACCAGATGTTCTGAGCCTGATCGTGCGGTCACTCACCGGAACGTCCGGTCCACGATGACCTGGAGACACCATGGCACCAAGCGCCAAACTGCTCGCTCGTCGCGCGTTCTCGGCGGTGCCCCTCTATCGCTGCCTCCCACCTGGCCCGTTGCGCGCCCACGCCGGTATCCGATACCTGCAACAACAGGAACCGCCTGGCGCGGTTGCCCTGTTCAGCGAGCGGACGGGCCCAGCGGTGGCTCGATATCCGTCTACGGCAGTGATTGCGGCGCGCGACGCGCTGCGAAAGGGCGACGACGAACTCGTGGGTCGGCTTCTTCACTTCGCCACCGACCGCTACCCGGACTTCGGGGGGATGCTGGAGGTTGAGGCCGAGTTCCTGTCGTTCCAAGGCGATTATGTCGGTGCCCGGGCCAAGGCTCGTCGCGCGCGGCTCGTGGAGCCCGCGTCGGGACGTGCGGCAGCGCTAGATGTGCGACTGAGCGACGCCTTGGGGGATCCCGACACCATGCAGACGGCCATCAAAGCAGTCCAACGGTTCCGGACCGGGGTCGGGGTGCTGTGGGCTGCCGCTCGAGTGTGTCGCACCAGTGAGCAGTTCGATCTCCTGCTCGCGGCCTACGCGCAGGTGGTTCCCGAGCCGACGCAGCGCTTGAGGGGGCACCGACCGTTGACCACTGCAGCGTTGAGGGCAGGTCGCGTCGATGACGCCATCGCCCTGAGCGTCGAGGCGGTCGAGGGCTTGCTCGAGGGACACGGCCCAACGAGCGCGGTCGGGTCGACTCGATTGGAGGGGCGGGATGCCACCCGCGCGGTCTTCGATTTGTGCGACACGATGGACCGGGCACACGTTCCGTTCTTCTTCGCTGCTGGCAGCGCGCTCGGTCTCGTGCGCGAGGGTCGCCCCCTCGATGCGGACAGCGACATCGACATCGGCATCTTCGCCTCGGACTACCGGCCGGACGAGCTCCGGGAGGTCTTCCGTCGCGATCCTCGCTTCGACTTCCTGGCTGTCCACCCCAACTCCCGGAAGGTCAAGGTCGTGCACCGGGGCGGGTCCCCCATCGACGTCTTCCCGTTCTACGAAGAGCGCGGTCTGGTCTGGCACGACGGAAACTTCGTTCGCTGGAGGAACACGCCCTTCGAGGTCGGGCGCATCCCGGTCGGAGACCGGCGACTGCCCGTTCCGACAGACCCGGACCGTTACCTGACCGAGAACTACGGCAACTGGCGGGTGCCCGACCCCGATTTCGACGCGTTCACCGAGGATGCGCCGAATGTCGAGGTGAGGTGGCCGGAGTATCTCCAGGTCCATCGGCTGCGTCGTGCCTACCGGCACCTGACGGCTCGCCAGCATCGGGCCGCTGCCGCTCAAGTTCGGTTGGCGGGCCATGACGACCTCGCCGCGAGAATCGAGACAGTGCATGGCTGATCAGATGGCTCAAAGCCCGACGATGCTGAAGGAGCGGCCACGAACACCCGAGGAGCGAGCAGCCGAGGTCGCCGAAGCGCTGGCGGGCGCCGCAGCTGCGCGGGCCGACGGTGACCGAGATGTCGCGGTTCGCGTCATCGAGCAGCAGCTGCGCTCTGGGACGTGGCGACAGCCGAGGCTCTGGGCAGCCCGGGTGACGTTGATGGAGTCCCCCCAGGAGTATGCCGACGTCCGGGAACTCTGGCTGAACAGTGGGAAGTCCGCCCACTCCAGCGTCGCGGTGCTGCGACTCGTCGCACGAGCCGCGGCGATCTCCGGAGTCCACGACGAAGCCAGAGCGCTGCTGCGCAAGGCCATCCGCGAGCAGGATCGCCTGCGCCGCCGCCCCCGGCAGGTCCTGCGGCGACGACGTGAGCAGGTGGCGCAGTTGCTACCCGCACGAAGCCCGTCCGCATCCGCGACCGACTCGGGCTTCCAGGGCGGCGCCACTCGGGCACTCGATGAGTTCAACGGCTTGTTGGCTCAGCACGACGTGCGGCCCTACCTCATCTCCGGCACGCTGCTCGGCCTCGTGCGTGACGGCGGGTTCATCACCTGGGACAAGGACATCGACGTCGGGGTGCACTCCCAAGAGGTGGAGATGCCGCGACTCGTCGAAATCTTCGAACGGGACCCCGCCTTCGAACTCCGGCGTCTCGACTTCACCTCCGATCGACTGCGGGTTCACCACGCGAGTTCGCAGGTCGGCATCGACGTGTTCCCGCACTACCGCGACGAGGATGACCCAGATCTGGTGTGGCACGACGGAGCGGCGACTCGCTGGTGGAACAGTCCGTTCGATCTCGCGGAGCGAGAGTTCCTCGGGCAGTCCGTGTGGGTCCCCGAGCAACCCGAGCGCTACCTTGATGAGAACTATGGCGACTGGCGCACGCCAGACTCGGTTTTCGACGCCCGGCTTGACGCGCCGAACGTCGAGATCACCAATCAGGACTACTTCGACACGCTGCTGTATTTCTCGCTGCTGACCGCCATCCGTCAGGACAAGGCCGCGAAGCGCGAACGCTACGCCGCAATGTTGCGTGAACTCGGTGAGGGTTCCTGGGTCGAGCGGGTTGGACGCTGATCTTCGGTCAGGCGCTGCGTTCGAGGACTTCGATCAGTCCCGCGTGGTCGAAGGCCACCGGGTTGTTGCCGAGCCGCTCGGCGTTGACCGCTCCGGCCAGCACGGCACGGTCTTCGGGCGCCTCCGCGCCAACGGCGCGTAGTCCCTGGGTCAACTCGGTGCGATCGAGCATCGCGCGGAAGGCTTCGGCGGCACCCTCCGGGTGCTCGGCTCCCAAGAGGCTGGCGATGCTGGCCATCGCCTCCGCATGGCGCGCCGGATCGACCGACGGCTGCAGGTGGGACGGTTCTGCCTGCGCGTGCAGGTCGAGGAAGGCGCCGAGCGTGAGCGCGACCGCATGGCCGTGGCTGACCCCGAAGCGCTTGGTCAGTCCGTAGGACAGGGCGTGGGCCGCGGTCGTCTTGGAGATGTCGATCGCCCGCCCGGCCAGGTGGCTGCCGATCGCCATCATCCCGGCGGCGGTCGGCGAAGCGGGCTCGTCGACGTAGGGGCCGATCGCCGGTACCAACAGCCGCAGCGCCCGGCGGGCGAAAGCCCGGCTGCGGTCGGTGGCGCCGGTCGCCCACAGGCTCTCGATGGCCTGGGCCACCGCGTCGATCCCGGAGGTCGCGCGCTGGTAGGGGGTGGCGCTGGTGGTGAGACCGGGGTCCAGCACGATGCCGTCGGCGCGCAGTGCCGCACCGGCGATGGAGTACTTGGTCTCGCCGACGTAGACCACGGCGAAGTGGGTGGCCTCAGCGCCCGAGCCGCTGGTGGTCGGGGCGAGCACCAGTCGGGTCCGGCGGCGCGGGATGGACGCCCCCTGCTCGATGCGGGCCACCACCTCGTCGGGAGGCGTGCCCTCGTAGGCGACAAGCAGTTTGGCCAGGTCCAGTGCGCTGCCGCCGCCGATGCCGAGCACCAGATCCGCCGGGGCCTGCTCGAGGCGGCGCAGGGCGGTCCGGAGATCCGCACTGTCGGTGTTGGGCGCGAAGTCGCTGAAGCGCTCGACCTGCGTCAGGCGCTCGAGTTCGGGCAGCATCTGCTCCGCACCCGACGCGGTGAACGAGCGTCGTCCGCAGATGAGCAGCACGCGGCGGACGCCGAGGTCGGCCACCAACTGCGGGAGGCGGTGCACTGCCCCAGGCCCGGCAAGTACCTCGGGCGCCGCGGACGGCCACGGCTCAGCCGGCTCGATCCACGCACGTGCGGTCATCGAAGCGCGTCCATGAAGGCCGCACGTGCCTCAGCCGGGGTCCGGGTGGGTCGTCCGATGCCCTCGCGGTTGCCGGGCCGGACCTTCACCTCGAGCAGCGACGGGCCGCCGTGGGCGCGGAGCTCAGCGATGGCTGCCGGGACCTCGCCGAGCTCCGAGGTCGAGGTCGCGAACCGGTAGCCCAGCGCCCGCGCAGCGGCCGGCACATCGACCAGGCTGATCGAGGTGGGCTGCCCGCCGACGCTGTCGTGCACGCCGTTGTTGAACACGACGTGCAGGTAGCGGGCCGGCGCGTGGTCGGCGATGACCGCCAACCCACCCAGGTGCATCAGCAGCGCACCATCGCCGTCCAGGCACCACACCTCACGCTCGGGCTCCTGCAGCGCCACGCCGAGCGCGATGGCACTGGCATGCCCCATGCCGCCAACGGTCAGGAAGTCGCGGCTGGCGTCGCTGCCGGTGCGCTGCCGGTACTCGAACAGCTCCCGGGAGAGCATCCCGGTGGTCGAGATGTTGATCGTCTCGGATCCGAGTGCCTCGACCACGGCGATCAGCGCCTCTTCACGGGAGGCCAGCCCGGCGGTGCCCGCCGGCGGCTCCGGACGTTGCGCTGCCTTGGCGAAGGTGCCCTTCTCCACCAGCAGCACGTAGGGGCTGCGTGCCTCGACGGCGGTGTCGACGGCCGCGATCACCTGCTCGCGTGCGGTGTCCGGGTCCGGGGACAGCACGGCGAAGGGCAGCTCCATGGCCTCGAGCATCGCGGTCATGACTCGGCCCTGCTTGACGTGTTGCGGCTCGTCTTTGACGCCGGGCTGACCGCGCCAGCCAATGAGCACCACCATCGGGGTGCCATACACCTCGGCGTCGGCCAGGGAGAGCAGCGGGTTGATGGTGTTGCCGAAGCCCGAGTTCTGCAGGTAGACGAGCGCCGGTCGGCCCGAGCGCAGGTAGGAGCCCATCGCCAGGCCGACCGCCGCGCCCTCGTTTGCGGTGATCACGTGCTGCTCGCGGGGCAGCGCGGTCATCACATGGGCGCCGAACTCCTTGAGCAGGCTGTCGGGCACGCCGGTGAACAACTCCACGCCGGCGGCACGCAGGTGGTCGACGA
>SKJO01000314.1 GCA_007121975.1 Nitriliruptoraceae bacterium
GCGTCAACCACGACGGGCGCACCCGCGCCGAGCTGCGCGACCCGACCAGCCTCGAGGTCACCGCCGAGGTGCCGCTGCCCGGCGCCGGCGTGGCCGGCAACTGGCGCTTCACCCGCGACGGACGCTGGCTGTCGTTCGGCTACTCCTCGCCGCTGCTGCCCGGCGACACCTGGCGCTACGACACGGCGACGGGGGCGCTGGAGCGGCTCACGACCAGTCCCTGCGAGGTCGCGCCGTCGAGCTTCGTCGACGCCGACCTCGAACACGTCGTGTCCTTCGACGGCCGGGAGATCCCCGTCTTCGTGTTCCGGCCCCCCTCGGGCCGGGGCGCGCCCCACCCGGTCGTGGTGCTGCTGCACGGCGGACCGGAGAGCCAGTACCGGCCGTCGTTCTCGCCACTGGCCCAGTACCTGGTGGCCCACGGCTTCGCGGTGGTGGCCCCCAACGTGCGCGGTTCGACAGGCTACGGCCGCAGCTTCCAGCACCTCGACGACCGCGAACGACGGGTGGATGCCATCGCCGACCTCGGGGCGCTGCACGACTGGCTGGGCAGGCAGCCCGACCTCGACGAGCGCCGCGCCGCGCTGTACGGCGGGTCCTACGGCGGCTACCTGACGCTGGCGGGGCTGGCCTTCCAGCCGGAGCGGTGGGCGGCCGGGGTGAGCGTGGTCGGGATGTCCAACCTCGTGACCTTCCTGGAGAACACCGCGCCGTGGCGCCGGGTCTACCGCGAGCGGGAGTACGGCTCGCTCGAGCACGACCGCGATCTGCTGCTCGAGCTCTCGCCGATCACCCACGTCGAGCGCATGCGCGCCCCGCTGCTGCTGGTCCACGGCGCCAACGACCCCCGGGTGCCGCTCAGCGAGGCGGAGCAACTGCACGCGGCGCTCACCCGGCGCGGGGTGCGCAGCGAGCTGCTCGCCTACCCCGACGAGGGCCACGGGCTGGCCAAGCTGCACAACCGCATCGACGCCTACCCGCGCGTCGCCGCCTTCCTGCACGAGGTGACCGGCGGCTGAACCCGCCGGTCCTACCGCTGGCCGGTCACACCGCTGGCCGCTCGTGCACCTTCACCCCGCCCTGCCACACCACCCGCACGTTGGTCGGATCGGCGAGCACCGACAGGTCCACCGACGGGTCGCCGTCGACCGCGATCACGTCCGCGTCGTAGCCGGCGAGTAGCTGCCCCGATGCGGGCGCCTGCGCGCCGAGCGTGTCGGGACCGTTGGCGGTCGCCGCCTCGATGACCTGCAGCGGGCTCATCCCCGCCGCGGCCATCAGCGGCAGCTCCCGACCGTGGTTGCCCCAGGCGGCGGGCAGCGTCGGGCGCGACAGCGCGATGTCGGTGCCCATGGCGATGCGCACGCCCGACGCGTGCGCCAGCGCCAGCGCGTCGTTGTGCCGCTCGTCGGTGGCGGCGAGCTTGGCGAACATCGCCGCGGACATGCCGGCCGCCAGACCCACCTCCATCAGCTCGGTCACGATCAGCCGGGTCGGGACGAGCAGCACGTCGCGTTCGACCATCGCGGCCGCCACCTCCTCGTCGAGGTAGGTGCCGTGCTCGATGGTGCGCACCCCGGCCTCGATCGCCGCCATCATCCCCGGCTTACCGTGGCAGTGGGCCATGACCGAACGCTCGGCGAGCCCGGCGACCTCCACGATGGCGCGCAGCTCGGCGTCGGTGAACTGCTGGTGGATGGGATGGTCGCGCTCGGAGAGCACCCCGCCCGACGCGCAGACCTTGATCACCGCCGCCCCGTCGCGCAGCTGCTCGCGGACCGCGCGCATGCAGTCCGCCTCCCCGTCGCACAGCCGCAGCGCCGGCTCGTGGTGGGTGAACGCGCTGACCCAGTCCAGCGGGACCTCGTGCAGGTCGCCGTGCCCGCCGGTGGTCGACAGGATCGCGCCGGGGGCGTAGACGCGCGGGCCGGGCACGCTGCCCTCCTCGACCGCCCGGGCGAGGTGGATGCCGAGCCCGCCGGCTTCGCGCACCGAGGTGACCCCGGCCGCCAGGGCCCGGCCCAGATCCATCGCGGCCCGCGCCGCCCGCAGCGCGATCGGCTCGAGGTACAGGGCGTGCAGGTCGGCGCTGAGCACCCCGAGCAGGTGGCAGTGGCAGTCCCACAGGCCCGGCAGCACGGTGTCGACCACCTCGACCGGGGCGCCGGGCGTGGCCGGTGCGGTGGCTGCCGGGCCCACGAAGGCGATCGTGGCGCCCTCGAGCACCACCACCCCGTCGTCGATCGGCGCGCCGCGGCCGGGCAGCACGCGGCGGGCTTCGATGCGGGTGGTCATGGTGGGTTCCGTTCGCTCGGGGGGTGGTCGGTGCGAGGATCAGCCGCGCAGGAACGTGGCGACCAGCAGCACGGTGGCGAACACCACCACGTAGCGGGCGAAGCCCAGCAGGTCCCGGCGCTGCACCACACCCAGCAGGGTGTGGATCGCCCAGTACCCGCTCAGCGTGGCGGCCAGCACGCCGGCGAGGACCTGGACCGGACCGAAGTCGAGCACGCCCGGCTCGGGGGTGCCGAGGTCACCCGCGGTGAGCACGGTCGCGCCGAGGATCACGGGGATGGCCATCAGGAAGCTGAAGCGCGCCGCGGCGGTGCGCGACATTCCAAGGGCCATGCCGGTGGCGATGGTCGCGCCGGAACGCGAGATGCCCGGGAAGATCGCCAGCGCCTGGGCGGCGCCGATCGCCAGCGCATCGCGGGCACGCAGCGAGTCGACGTCACGGCCGAGGTCCTCACCGCTCGCGGCGGCTGCCTGGTCGGCCGGGGACCCCTGGTCGGCCGGGGACCCCTGGTCGGCGAGGTGCGCCAGTCGTCGGGTGCGCAGCCGCTCGGCGGTCCACAGCAGCACCGCCGTGAGGTACAGGAAGCCCGCGACCGCGCGGGGCGAGGCGAACGCCGCGGCGAACACATCGGCGAGCAGCAGCCACGCTTTCCGACCTATGGCGAACGGGCGGATCGCATTCTCGGCCA
>SKJO01000241.1 GCA_007121975.1 Nitriliruptoraceae bacterium
GACGATGGACAGCGCGAGCCAGGCGTTGCGCTTGATCGCCTCCTCCATGGTCGGGTTCTGGCCGTCGGGACCCTGGGTCTGCAGCTTGAGCAGCATCTTGCCGACGGTCTGGCCGCGGCTTGACTCCATGAAGGCGAAGTAGCCGATGCTGATGGCGGCCGCGATCAGCGAGCTGAGGATTCCCCAGCCGCTCACGCCGCCGAAGCCGGGCAGTCCGGTGCCTCCGGCGCTGAAGATCACGCCGAACAGCAGGGTCGTGACCAGCACCGCGTTGACCACACCGACCAGGATCGCGTCGATGATGCGGGCCAGGATCCGCGTGCCGAGGTCAGCGGGAGCGCCGACGCCGGAGGGCTGCTGCGGGGTCTGGGGGCTACCGAACTGGCCGGGCTGACCGCCGGCCGGGGGGAACCCGCCGGGTGGGGGAGCCGGCTGACCGCCGGCCGGGGGGAACCCGCCGGGTGGTTGCTGACCGCCGGCCGGGGGGAACCCGCCGGGTGGGGGTGGCTGCTGGCCACCGGGGGGCGGCGGCTGGCCACCGGGGGGCTGGTTCGGGACGTCGCTCACTGGCTACCTCCACTGGACGGCGTCGGGCAGGACTCAGGGGCTGCGTTCCCCCCCACCGTAGCCGTCTCGGGGCGGGAGGGACAGGGCTCGGGGAAAGCCTGCTGATGGGCGCGAGTCTGACACATCGGTATCCATCGTGCCGGGAACCCGCCACCGCCCGGGGGCTAGGCTCGGACCGTTGGACCAAGGAGGTCGTCGCGTGACAACCCATCGCATCGCCGTGCTCGGAGGCGACGGCATCGGCCCGGAGGTGGTGGCCGAGGGGCTCAAGGTGCTCGACCGCCTCGAGCAGCTCGAGGGCTTCACGACCGAACGGGTCGACTACGACCTCGGAGGCCGTCGCTACCTGGCGACCGGCGAGGTGCTCTCGGACGCCACCCTCGAGCAGCTGCGCAGCTTCGATGCGATCTACCTCGGCGCGGTGGGCACTCCCGACGTCCCTCCCGGGATCATCGAGCGGGGGCTGCTGCTCAAGGTGCGCTTCGCGTTCGACCAGTACGTCAACCTGCGTCCGGTCAAGCTCTACCCGGGGGTCGACTCGCCGGTGGCGGGGCTCACCCCCGAGCGCTGCGACCTGGTGGTCGTGCGCGAGAACACCGAGTCGGTGTACGCCGGGGCTGGCGGGGTGCTCTACCCCGGCACGCCCGCCGAGGTCGCCACCCAGGAGAGCGTCAACACCCGTCACGGCGTCGAGCGGGTGCTGCGCTACGCGTTCGAGGCGGCCCGTGGCCGCCGCGGCCACCTCACCCTGGTGCACAAGACCAACGTGCTCACCCACGCCGGGGGGCTGTGGATGCGCGCCTTCGAGGAGGTCGGGGACGCCGATTTCCCCGACGTGCAGCGCGACTACGTCCACGTGGATGCGGCCTGCCTGTACCTGGTGACCCAGCCCGAGCGCTTCGACGTGGTCGTGACCGAGAACCTCTTCGGCGACATCATCACCGACCTCGGCGCCGCGGTGCAGGGCGGCATGGGCCTGGCCGCCTCGGCCAACCTCGACCCGACCCGCCGTGCCCCCTCGATGTTCGAGCCGGTGCACGGCTCGGCGCCCGACATCGTGGGCACCGGGCGGGCCGATCCGCTGGCGGCGGTGATGAGCCTCGGGCAGCTGCTGGCCTTCCTCGGTGAGCAGGGCGCGGCCGACCGGGTCGAACGGGCGGTGGCGGCGCTGCTCGCCGAGCGCCGCGGGGCGGTCCCCGACGGGGTGGGTACCACCACCTCCGAGGTCGGTGACCGCCTCGTGCAGTTGGTCGCCGAGGCCTGAGCGATCGGGCTAGGGTCAGGTCAACGCACGCGACGATCGGCAGCGACGATGGACACGCCAAACCCCGGCCAGGGACCCGCCCCCGGCTGGTATCCGGATCCCAACGGCCAACCGCTGCAGCGGTGGTGGGACGGCACCCAGTGGACCGATCAGGTCAGTGGCGGGGGACCGGGCGCCGCGGGCGCGGTTCCCGGCGACCGGAGCCTGGCCCAGCTGGTGCACATCCTGGGCCTGCTGACCGGGTTCCTCGGTCCGCTGATCCTGTGGCTGATCAAGCGCGACGAGGACCCCTTCGCCAGCCAGCACGCCGTGGAGGCGCTCAACTTCCAGATCACCGTGGCGATCGCCGCGTTCGTGTCCGGCCTGCTGATCCTGGTGATCATCGGCATCGTGCTGCTGCCCGCGGTCGTCATCGTCGACATCATCTTCAGCATCCAGCAGACGCTCAAGGCCGGCCAGGGCGAGCCGGCGCGCTACCCGGTCTCGATCCGGCTGGTGTCCTGAGCCCCGACCGGCGCCCACGGAGGCGATGATGCCCTTCCCCAAGGCCGACAAGATCTGGATCGACGGCCGCCTCGTCGACTGGGACGACGCCACCGTCCACGTACTCACCCCCACGCTGCACTACGGCTACGGAGTGTTCGAGGGCATCCGCGCCTACCCGACCGATGACGGCCCGGCGGTGTTCCGGCTGCGGGAGCACGTCGAGCGACTGCTGCGCTCCGCCCGGCTCTACCCGCCGCTGGACACGGTGCCCCACACCGTCGACGAGCTGTGCGAGGTCATCGTCGGGCTGATCCGGGTCAACGGCCACGCCCAGGGCTGCTACATCCGGCCCACGATCATCCTCGGCTATGGCGAGATCGGGCTCAACCCGCTGCCCTCGAGCCCGCAGACCATCGTGGCGACCTGGGAATGGGGGGCCTACCTCGGCGAGGAGTCGCTGACCAACGGGGTCCGGCTGATGATCAGCTCCTACCGCCGCATCGGCAAGAACACGATCCCCCCGGCGGGCAAGGCCAACGGTCAGTACCTCAACTCCTCGCTGGCCAAGGTCGACGCGCTGCGGGCCGGCTACGACGAGGCGATCATGCTCTCCGAGGACGGCTACGTCGCCGAGGGCACCGGCGAGAACCTGTTCGTGGTCA
>SKJO01000274.1 GCA_007121975.1 Nitriliruptoraceae bacterium
ATGTGTCTGGCTCCGGACCTCGAGGCGATGGCGCCGATCCGCGACTGGGCGCTGACCCGCGACGCGGCGATCGACTACGCCGCGCAGCGCGGCATCCCGATCCCGACCATGACCAAGAAGAGCCCCTACTCGATCGACGAGAACGCCTGGGGTCGCACCGCCGAGTGCGGCATCCTGGAGGATCCGTGGGCGGCCCCGCCCGAGGACGTCTACGAGCGCACCGTCAGCGTCGCCGACGCGCCCGACGAAGCCGAGGAGGTCGTGCTGGCCTTCGAGCAGGGGCTGCCGGTCAGCCTCGATGGTCGCCGCCTGCCGCTCGACGAGCTCGTGGCCGAGATCGACCGCCGCGCCGGGGCGCACGGGGTGGGCCGTATCGACATGATCGAGGACCGGCTGGTGGGCATCAAGAGCCGGGAGATCTACGAGTGCCCCGGTGCGATCACGCTGCTCACCGCCCACCGCGATCTCGAGGACCTCTGCCTCGAGCAGGAGCTCGCCGAGCACAAGCGGGCCGAGGAGGGCCGTTACGCGCAGCTGATCTACAACGGGCTGTGGTGGGGTCCGCTCAAGCGTGCGCTCGACGCCTTCATCGACGAGGCCAACAGCTACGTCAACGGCGAGGTCCGGGTGCAGCTGTACAAGGGCTCGGCGACGGTCGTCGGCCGGCGCAGCGAGCAGGACGGGCTCTACACCTACGAGATGGCGACCTACGACGCTCAGGATGCCTTCGACCAGTCGCTGGCCGAGGGCTTCGTCAAGATCTGGGGCCTGCCGCTCAAGCAGTGGGCCGCCAAGGCGCAGGCCGCCGGACGGACCCTGTGAACCACCGCTGCGGGCGCATCGCACGGCTCGGTGCGCCCGAGCATGACCGGGGCGGCGCCACCCAGTAGGTTGGCCGTCCACCGGTTGCCGGGCGCCGGGGGTGACGAAAGGCTTGCGAGATGGCCGTGACCGACCTGCCGCCGTCGACCGAACCCTGGTCGGCGGCGGGAACGGGCGTGCGGGCGCGGGTCGGCGTGGTGGTCACCCACGGCTTCACCGGCAACCCGATCGCGACCCGTCCGCTGGGTCACCACCTCGCCGAGCAGGGCTATCGCGTCGAGGTGCCGTGTCTGCCGGGCCACGGCACGACCTACCGTGACCTTGGACGCACCCGCTACGAGGACTGGTACCGCGCGCTCGACGCCCTGGTCGACGAGCTGGCGACCGGCTGCGAGCAGGTCGTGCTCATCGGCCACTCGATGGGAGGCACGCTGAGCCTGGACCTCGCCAGCCGGCGGCCGGCCGAGGTGGCTGCGGCGGTCGCCATCAACGCCCAGGTCCTCGACCCGACCCAGCCGCTGGCGCGGGTGGCCCCGCTGCTGCAGTACCTGGTGCCCTACGTGCCACGCGACCTCGCCGGGCTGCCCACCGACGACATCGCGCGACCGGGGGTCGAGGAGGGCTCCTACGCGAAGGTGGCGGCCAAGGCCGCGCAGTCGCTGATCTCGCAGCTGCCGCGGATCCGCGCGCAGCTGCTGGACCTGACCGCGCCGCTGCTGGTGGTCTGGTCGCCCGAGGACCACACCGTGCCGCCGGTCAACTCCCACGCGCTGCTCGACCTGGTCGGCAGCGCGGACCTCGAGCAGTTCGTCTGCCACCGTTCGTATCACGCGCCGATGCTGGATCACGACGACGAGGCGCTCGCGCAGGCCATCACGGCGTTCATCGCCCGCACCACCGGGACGTGACCGCCGTGGAGCTGCACGTCGACGACGGTGGGTTCGTCCGCGCTCCGCAGGCGCTGGTCTACCGGCGCCTGACCGACATCGACGCCTGGCCGACCTGGTGGCACGGGCTGCAGGTGCTGCCCCGCCCGCCGGTCGACGGCGAGCCGTGCTGGGCGATGCAGCTGCGCGGCGCCCGGCTGCGCCGTGTGCGCCTGCTGGTGCGGGTCCACAACTGGCGGCACGATCTCGGCTTCTCGTTGCGGCTCTCCGGCGACCTCACGGGACGCGGCGAGTTCTGGCTGGAGGCGGCTGGCGGCGGCACGGTCGTGCACCACCTCGCCGTGCTGCACACCGACCTGCCCCACCCGATGCGGGTGCTCGCCGACTACCGTCGAGGTGTCAGGAGGGGGCTGTGGGGGATCAAGGACCTGCTGCAGGTGGAGACCCGGACCTCGGCCGGGTTGCTGCCGTGAGGTGCCCGGCCTGCGGCGCCCGCAACGCGGCGTCGGCCGACTGGTGCACCCAGTGCTACGCGGCGCTGGCTGTGCCCGGCGCGGAGGAGTCGGCAACCACCGCCGAACTGCCGGAGGTCGCCGCGCCGTCGGCACCCCCGCAGCCGCCGGCCGATGCACCGCCTCCAGGTGGCGTCCCGGCGGTGCCGGCGCCTCCCGACGCACCGGCCGAGGGCAGCGTGCCCCCCGACGCCGAGGCCGCGGACGTGCGGACCCGCGACGGCGAGGTCGAGTGGCGCTGTGCGGTCTGCTCGGGATGGTGCGCACTGACTGCGCCGACGTGCACCGTGTGCGGGGCGCCCCGGCAGGGCTTCGGCACGGAGACCGGCCCGGCCGAGCCTCGTCGGGACCTGCCCCTGGCGGCGGTGATCGGGATCTCCTTGGTGCTGCCCGGCAGCGGCCATCTGCTGATCGGCCGGATCGGCACCGGGGTGGCCCGCCTGCTGCTCGCGCTGCTGTGGGTGCTCGGCGGGTTCGCGATGCTCCGGGGTGCCGGGGGCGGCGCAGCGCTGGGACCCGCACTGGTGCTGTTCACGGGTGCGGCGGTGGTGTGGATCGGGACCGCGCTCGACGTGCGCACGGTGCTGACCGGCCGTGGCTCGGAGGTGCTGACCTCGCGGGTGCTGCTCTGGCTCGTGGTCGGGGTGACCGTGGCCCTGGTCGCGACCCTGCTCCTTGCGGCGACCGCCGGGGCCGCCTGAGCGTGCGGCTGACCCGCAGCCGGAGCATGCCGGCGCCCCCCGGGTACCGCCCCGG
>SKJO01000206.1 GCA_007121975.1 Nitriliruptoraceae bacterium
AGGTCCTCGGGGATGCCGGGCCCGTCGTCCACGACCTCGATCACCACGCCGTCGGCCTCGGTGCGGGCCGAGACCTCGACGGTGGTCCCCGACGGGGTGTGGCGCACCGCGTTGACCACGAGGTTGAGCACGGCCTGCGCGAGGCGATCGGGGTCCACCGTCACGGTCACCGGTGGCGGCGGCACCAGCCGCACCGTACGGTTGGTCTCGATCCCGGCCAGGCGCAGCTCGAGGTCCTCGAACCACTGCACCAGCTCCAGGTCCTGGGGTCGGAGGAAGTCGTCGGTCTCGATCCGGGCGATCGCCATCAGGTCGTCGATGAGCCGGCCCATGCGCGCCAGTTCCTCCTCCACGATCCCGACGGTCCCGCCCAGCGCGTCCGGATCGGGGTCGGCGCCGGCGCGGAGCAGCTCGAGGTGGCCGCGGGCGATGGTCAGCGGCGTGCGCAGCTCGTGACCGACGCTGGCCAGGAAGGTCTGCTGCGCGTCGCGGGCGGCGTCGAGCCGGTCGAGCATGGTGTTGAACTCACGCGCGAGCATGCCGACCTCATCGGCGGTGTCCGGCTCCCGGACGCGCGCGTCCAGCGAGCGCAGCTCGGTCGACCGGGCCGTGCGGGCCAGCTCGGTCAGCGGGGTCAGCGAGCGCCACAGCGAGGCGGCCAGCAGCAGCCCGCCGATCAGCAGGGTGATGCCGGCGGCGGTGGCCAGCAGCCGGGTTGCGTCCCACGCCTCGGCCCGGACCGGCTCGAAGGGCGCCACCACCTGCAGCCTGCCCACCACCTCGTCGTCCAGCACGATCGGGACCGACGAGGTGCGCAGCTGTCCGACGGGAGAGTCGATGGTCTCGCGGCGCTCGAGCCCGCCCTCGGGCAGCATGCCGGCATCGAGCAGCAGGGCCAGTGACGGCGGACCGTTGGCCGCGGCGAGCTGGCGCCCGTCGTCGGCCAGGGTCACGATCGTCCAGTAGGACTCGGTTGCGGGGACGAGCTGGAGGTAGCGGCGCACCGCGCGCTCGAGCAGCTCCAGCGGATCGGCCGCGGGCCGGTCGGCCCGCTCCTCGTCGAGCAGCTCGGTGATCGCGACCTCGAAGCGCGCGTGCTCACGTGCGAGCACGACGTCGATGTCGCGGCGGCCGTCCTGCAGGAGCAGCTCGTAGCCGACCACCAGCGCGACCGCCAGGCTGAGCAGGAACACCGCCATCGCCGTTGCCGGGACCCGCAGGCGCAGCCAGCGCAGCGCCGCGGGGGCGCGTCGGATCCTCACGGCCCGGGGGCGGGTGCCCGCAGCCGGTAGCCGGCCCCGCGCACGGTCTCGATCACCTCGCGTCCGAGCTTGCGTCGCAGGTAGCCGACGTACACCTCCACGACGTTGGAGCCCGGGTCGTAGTCGTAGCCCCACACCCGGTCCATCAACTGCACCTGGGAGAGCACCTGTCCCGGGTGCCGCAGGAAGGTCTCGAGCAGGGCGAACTCGCGCGAGGTCAGCGTGATCTCCCGCCCGGCGAGCCGCACGTTGCGGGTGCGCAGGTCGAGGTGCAGCCCGTCGACGCTGAGCTCGGCGGCGCTGCGCTGGTCGCGGGCCCTGAGCCGGGCATGGATCCGGGCCAGCAGCTCCGCGAAGCTGAACGGCTTGGTCACGTAGTCGTCGGCTCCGGCGTTGAGGACGCGTACCCGGTCCTCCACGGCGTCACGCGCGGTGAGCACGATCACCGGCAGGTCGGGGCGTCGGGCCCGGATCCGCTGGAGCACCTGCTCGCCGGACAGCCCCGGCAGCATCAGGTCGAGGATCACCAGATCGGTCTCGGCGAGTACGGCCAGCGCGAAGCCCGCCTCGCCGTCGGCGGCGACCTGCACCCCGAACCCCTCGGCCCGCAGGCCACGTTCGATGAACGCGGCGATGCGCGCTTCATCCTCGATGATCACCACGTTCATGGGCGTAGTGTGCCCCGCACCTCGGTCGTTCGGGTCGCGACTGAGAGAACTCTCATCCGCTGCTCATGCGCCGCGGCCGCCCGCGGGGCATGCTGTCACGGTGTCCGAAGGGAGCCTGCGCCGTGCCGACCGACCTGCTCGCCGCCGACCGGTTGCTCGACGGGCCGGCCGCGGACGATCTGCTCGCTGACGTCGTTCGACGCAGCGGCGGTCAGCTGCACCGGGCCCGGTTGCGCAGCGTCCACCACCGCGGCGGTCGGTCGCTGTCGCGGGTGTTCGACGTGACCATCGAGGCGCAGGACACGGTGCGTGACGTGCTGCTGGTCCTGCACGTGGATGCGCGTCGCCCTCCGCCGCAGGCGCCGCTGCTGCACGTCGAGGGGGTCCCCGTGTCGGTGTGGCGCTTCCCCCACGATCCGTACCTGCCGGGCCTGCCGTCCGCCGTGCACCGGGGCCGGGTGCGCGAGCTGCTCGACGCGCTGGGGGCTCCGCCCGGATCCGTCCGGCTTCGCACGCGTGCCTACCGGCCGACCCGCCGCGCGGTCGTGGAGGTGACCATCGACGGGTCAGGACCCGCCCGGGGGATCGGGCGCGTGCTGTACCTCAAGGTGCTCGAGCCGCGGCGCGCCGGGGAGCTGGCCGACACCCACCGGCAGCTCGTCTCCCAGGTCCCCGTTCCCCGGGTGATCGGGGTCGGAGCCGACCAGGGGATCGTCGCACTGGAAGCACTCGCCGGACAGCGGCTGCGCGACGCGGTGGTCAGCGGTGCGGCGCTGCCCGACCCGTGGGAACTGGTCGCGTTGACCGACCGCTTCGCCACCTGCGACCTCGACGCGAAGCAGGACCCACGGCGCTTCGCTGATGCCACCCGTCACGTCGGGTTGCTGTCGCGGCTGGTCCCGGAGGCGGCCGAGCGGGTGGCCCGGGTCGCGCGCCACACCCGGTCGCTGCACGGCCCGCTGCGTGCCGTCCACGGCGATCTGCACGATGGCCAGCTGCTGGTGGTCGATGCGACGGTGAGCGGGCTGATCGACGTGGACGGTGC